>CAZXJV010000018.1:0-37213 GCA_964641135.1 uncultured Treponema sp.
ATATCAATTACCAGCTAACCGGGTGCTGACAGGCAGCGAGTTTGTCAGCATCCTGGTTATACAGTTCTTGACAAGCAGTACTCAATCCATTACTTTTCATATAGACGTTTATCTATATGAGGTGAAAAATGAACAAAGAGCGGGTTATGTTTATCTGCATACACAATTCGGGACGAAGCCAGATGGGAGAGGCCTTTCTGCGTGCCTGGGCGGATGAGCGTTTTGAGGTACAGAGCGCAGGCATAGAATCAGGAACCCTGAACCCTCTGGTAGTCAAGGCTATGGCAGAAGTCGGTATCAGCATGGAAGGCCATTATGCAAAAAAGGCTTCCGACTTTGTGGAGCGCGGAGAGCACTTTGATTATGTTGTAACGGTCTGCGATGAATCGAACGCCGAGCGCTGTCCGATGTTTCCGGGCAAACACACCCGGCTGCACTGGGGTTTCCCTGACCCCGGCTCACTCATAGGCAGCGATGAGGAAAAACTGGCAGGCATACGGCCGATCCGCGATGCCATAGGAAAACGCGTTAAAGACTGGCTGGCAGAAATTGGTTCATAACTCCATACTTGCATCTGACCAAAAGATACAGGAAACGCCGCAGGAGGCCGACTTTTACCGGGGTGCGCTTTTATTCAAGGCCCTGTCCGATGAAACGCGGGTGCGGATTATGCACATCCTTTCCTGCGGGGAACTGTGCGCCTGCGAGATTCTGAAATACTTTGATATTTCTCAGCCTACCCTTTCGCATCATCTGGCCATTCTGAGTGAATCAGGACTGGTGGAAACCCGCAAGGAAGGAAAGTGGATTCATTACAGAATACACCCCCGGACTGCCCGGGAATTGCATGATTTTTTTAAACTGCTGACCGAACCGACGCACACATGCCTGTGTAAAACCCGTACCCCGCAAGGAGATTTATCATGCTGAAAAAACAAAACCCGGCCCCTGCCGGAATAGGCTTTTTTGAAAAATACCTTACCCTGTGGGTAATCCTGTGCATGGCAGCAGGGATACTGATCGGCAGCCGCCTGCCGGCAGTTCCGGCCTTGCTGAACCGGTTTCAGTATGCCCAGGTTTCAATACCGATAGCAATACTCATCTGGCTGATGATCTACCCGATGATGCTGAAGGTTGATTTTTCCAGTATCCGTGATGTCGGACGTAACCCGAAAGGGCTGTACGTTACCTGGGTGGTAAACTGGCTCATTAAACCATTTACCATGTACGCCATCGCAGCCTTCTTTTTCTTTATCGTCTTCAAAAATCTGATTCCGGAAGCACTGGCCCGCGACTATCTGGCCGGTGCCATCCTTTTAGGGGCTGCGCCCTGTACCGCGATGGTATTTGTGTGGAGCCATCTGACAAAGGGAAACCCTGCCTACACTGTTGTACAGGTTGCAAGCAATGACCTTATCATCCTGGTTGCCTTTACACCTATTGTGGCCCTCCTGCTGGGGATAGGCGGTGTATCAATTCCCTGGGATACCCTTATTTTGTCTGTGGTACTCTTTGTGGTAATACCGTTGACCGCAGGCATTCTGACACGCAGCGCTCTGATTAAACGGCGCGGTGAAGCCTGGTTTACCGGCACTTTTATACCGAAGTTTCACAACCTGACAGTAGGCGCCCTTTTGGTCACGCTGATACTGATTTTCTCGTTTCAGGGTGAAACTATTATCAGGAATCCCCTTCATATCGCACTTATTGCACTGCCCCTGACAATCCAGACCTTTTTGATCTTTTTTATCGCCTATCTTGCAGCCCGCTTTCTCAAGCTGCGCCATGACGTAGCCGCTCCGGCGGGTATGATTGGTGCATCCAATTTCTTTGAGCTTGCGGTCGCAGTGGCAATTGCTGTCTTCCGCCCCGATTCCCCGGTGGTACTTGTCACAGTTGTAGGCGTCCTCGTAGAAGTACCGGTCATGCTGACCCTGGTGTCAATTGCAAACCGTACCCGGCACTGGTTTAAGGCCGGCTGACACCGCGCAGAAACCATAAAAAAAGGGCTGTCCGGTTAGTTGCCGGACAGCCCTTTTGTTTACATCAGGGTATTCGATTCTTGCGGTAAATCAGCAGGGTGCTGACAAGGGCGATGCCTGTCAGCAGTCTGTCAGTTCTTTCCGCGCAGGATCTCTTCTTTCTTTTCCAGAAGATGGGCATGACCGCTGGTGATCTGGGCATGCTTCATCTTTGCTTCAGGCAGGTACTTTTCAACAAAGCACTTCAGCACATCGCGCTTGCGCTCCGAGTGCATGGCATCCTGGGCCATCAGCTGGGAAAGAACGGCAATGGTTGCAATCTCTACCATACGGCGGGAATGGAAGTCCTGATAGGCAGGATCCTTTTTTTCCTGGATGTAGGCAACTGCACTGGCCAAAAGCTCGCGGAGTTCTGCAATGGGAGCGCGAAGGTGTTCAATCTTGCTGAAATCCACTTCGGCGGCAAGCTCGTCCACCAGCTCAAGAGAGGTTCCCTTGATTACGCCGCCGATTGCAGCGACGATCTGGAGCTGGGTTGTACCTTCATAGATGTTGGTGATGCGGGCGTCGCGGTAATGGCGTTCAACATTGAATTCCTGCATATAGCCGGTACCGCCGTGAATCTGTATTGCCTCGTAGGCAACCTGATTGGCGATCTCGGTATTCCAGGCCTTGACCATCGGGGTCAGAAGGGCAGCAAGTCCCGAATACTTCTTGTATTCATCCTTCACCTCGCGGGCGCGCTCGGAGTCGTTGTCATAGATGTGCTCAAGATGGTTCTTGATATCTACAACGCGGGAGGTAAAGTACAAGAGGCTTCGTCCTGCTTCAATCTTGACGCGCATATCGGTCAGAAGCTCGGCAACAGGGATAAACTCGCGGATGGCCTTGCGGAACTGCACGCGCTCGGCAGCATATTTGTCTGCTTCTGCGTAGGCGGCTTCGGCAATTCCGAGAGCCTGGGCTGCGATGCCGAGACGGGCGCCGTTCATCAGCGACATGACGTACTTGAAAAGCCCCATGCGGCGGTTTCCGCACAGCTCGGCCGGGGAGTCGTTAAACTGGATTTCGCAGGTTGGAGAACCGTGGATACCGAGCTTGTGCTCGATGCGGCGGATCTTCATGGTAGCATCACGCTCGTAGATGAACATGGAAAGACCGCGGGCATCGGTGCTTCCGGCTTCGGTACGTGCAAGAACCAGAGAAATGTGTCCGCAGCCGTTGGTGATAAAGCGCTTTACACCGCGCAGGCGCCACTGTCCCTTGTCATCCTCATAGGCGGAACACATGACTGCCTGCAAATCGCTTCCGGCGTCGGGTTCGGTCAGGGACATGGAGGCAGTTACCTCGCCGGTGCAGAAGCGCGGCAGGTACCGCTGGCGCTGATCCTCGCTGCCGAAGCGGGAAATGGTTTCAGCGATTTCCTGAAGACCGAAGAGGTTCATCAGGGATGCGTCGGCGCGGGAAACGAGCTCGGTGGCGATCATGTAGATGGTCATGGGACAGTTCAGTCCGCCGTACTTGCGGGGCAGGGTCATGCCCATCAGCTCGGCCTTGTTAAGCATGTCCAGGGCCTCGGAAGTGCCTTTGGCGTAATACACTTCGCCGTTCTCGAAGCGTGCGCCCTCGCGGTCAACCTCCGGAGCCCGTGGAGCGATGTAATTTCCACATAAATCTCCGGCGATTTCAAGGATGCGGTCATAGGAATCCTTCGCGTCGCTGATACTGTTGGGGGCGTAGCCGTATTTGCCCTTGTCGGCAAAATCGTTTTCCACATAGGTGATGACCTTGTCCAGGTTCATCGTGCGCATGTGGAACTGAATGTCGTCGTTGTCTTTATAGAAGTTAGGCATAGTCGCTCCCCTATTTCTTCAATGATTTGTAAGCTTCGATAAAACGGGGAACGACCTCATTCAAGTCGCCCACGATACCATAATGCGCGCAGTTGAAAATCGGTGCAGCAGGATCCGCGTTGATGGCGATGATGCGGTTTGACTCGCTCATGCCGGCCAGGTGCTGGATCTGACCGGAGATACCGACCGCGATGTACAGCTTGGGCCGTACGGTGGTTCCGGTCTGGCCGACCTGATGATCCTGGGAGATAAAGCCGGCATCGACAGCAGCACGGGAACCGCCAACCTCGCCGCCGACCGCGTGAGCCAGCTGGTGGATGAGCTTGAAGTTATCCTTGCTGCCTACACCCATACCGCCTGCAACGATGATCTGGGCGCCTTTAAGGTCTACGCTTTTTTCCTGCTGAATGCGCTTTACAATCTCGGCAATCTGCAGCTCTTTTTTGATCTCGCACTTGAACTCAACAAGCTCGCCCTTGCGCGCAACATCCTGTTCGTTCATCTTCATGACGCCTTCGCGGACAGTCGCCATCTGGGGGCGGTGGTCCGGGCAGACAATGGTAGCGATGATGTTTCCGCCGAAGGCCGGACGGATCTGATACAGGATGTCCTTGTACTCGGTATCCTTTTTCTGGAAATCTCCGATCTTGAGGTTGGTGCAGTCAGCAGTCAGTCCGACGCGCAGCTCGCTGGCAACGCGGGGAGCAAGGTCGCGGCCGGTAGTGGTAGCGCCGAAGAGGACAATCTGCGGTTCAAATTCCTTTACCAGATTAACCATGCATTCGGCATACGGCAGGGTGCGGTAGGCATCCAGGGCTGGATCTTCAACAGTGTAGACCTTGTCCGCACCGTAGCTGTACAGGGTGTCGGCAAGACCCTTGACCTTGCCGCCGATTATCGCGGCGCCGACCTTCACCTTCAGGGTGCGGGCCAGCTCGCTGCCCTTGCCCAGAAGTTCAAGACTGACATCGGCGATCTTGCCGCCGTTCTGCTCTATATAAACCCATACTTCGTTCATTTTCATGTATTCCACCCTTACCCGATGATGTGCTCGGTTATAAGCTCGCGGACCAGCTCGGTGATCCCTTCTTTTGTTCCCTCGATCTTGCGGGCCTCGCTGGCGCCAAGCACGACGCTTTCGATTTCCTTGACCTTGGTGGGCGAACCGGAAAGTCCGCACTGCTCCACATTGGCATTGATATCCGCTGCAGTCCACTGCTTGATGATCGCGTGGTTTTCGCAGATGCCGTTGGCGCAGATGTAGGCTTCGTCAAGATTATCCATTTCGGTGGGGGTGACCGCATGCTTGAACATGAGGGTGCGCTTGGCCGATTTGGGCCGGGGGGTGTTTGCCTCGCCTGTTACAGTAATCAGTACCGGCAGTTTGGTGCGTACGATCTCGTAGCCGCCCTCGATGGATCGCTCTACAGTGATGGAGTCTTTTTTCAGCTCCATGATCTTGTTGACGCAGCTTACCTGATCGATCTTCAGTTTCTCTGCAGTCTGGGGGCCGACCTGGGCGGTATCGCCGTCGATGGCCTGGCGTCCGCACAGGATGATGTCGAATTTGCCGATCTTCTTGATGGCCATGGACAGTGCGTACGAGGTTGCCAGGGTATCGGCACCGGCGAAGGCACGGTCGGAAACCAGCACTACATCGTCCGCGCCCCGGAACAGACAGTCGCGCAGCAGCTGCGCGGCGTTGGGCGGGCCCATGGTTACCACTGTGATCTTTCCGCCGTGGGCGTCCTTGATCTTGAGGGCTTCCTCGAGCGCATTCAGATCTTCAGGGTTAAAAATGGCCGGCAGGGCCGCCCTGTTCACCGTTCCGTCTTCCTTCATGGCCTGACCGGTAATGTTGTGGGTATCGGGAACCTGTTTCGCCAATACCACTATCTCGTAACTCACCTTGTACCTCCGCTGGTTTGGATGATCTGCAATTGAAATGAACATATTTCCTGGAATTGTCAGACATACTTTTTACCATTAGAGGGCAAAGGCGTCAAGTAAAATGTACTGCTATCAATATTGTTGGTAATTCGCCCGATAGCAGAATGTCGCCAAACTCGATGAGTGACGCCACCCTGCTATCGCGTATCAGGGAGCAGGTTCAAGGCGCAGAAGGCTTCCGGAACGGGCGTCAGTCAGCAAATACACAAAACCTGCCGAAGAAACCCGAACATCGCGGATTCGTCCCACAGTGCCGTCAAGAATGACAGCCTGCGAGCGGTAGCTGTCCCCGTCAAGCCGTATCAATACCAGTTTCTGACCGGCGAGGGAGCCGGAAAGCAGGGCACCCTGCCAGGAAGGAAAGGCGGTACCCCGGTAAAAGGCAAGTCCTGATGGTGCAATGGAGGGAGTCCAGTGAGTAACCGGAGGCTCGATTCCCGGAGCATAGGGGGATTCCGCAATACGGGCCCCGGAATAAGCTACTCCGTGGGTAGTCAAAGGCCAGCCGTAGTCTGCACCGGGAACAAGGCGGTTAAGCTCATCGCCCCCGCGCGGTCCGTGCTCGGTCAGCCAGATCTGTCCTGTTTCAGGATGCACGGCAAGGCCCTGGGCATTGCGGTGCCCGAGGGTATAAAGCTCGGGAAGTACACCTGTGCGGTTTGCAAAGGGATTATCCTGCGGGATGGAGCCGTCATCACGCAAACGAATAACCTTACCCGCTGCATCGCCCGGATCCCGCGAGCGCTCCTGCGCACCGCGGTCGCCAGTCGCAAGATACAGATATCCGTCAGGGGCAAAAACAATCCGTGACCCGTAATGAACGTTCGGGGCAGTCGCACGGCGCATTGTCCACAGCACCTGCACATCGCGCAGATTCCATCCGTCAAGCCGTCCCCTGGCAAGGGCTGTTGCAGAACCGCCGGATGATGAAACGCTGTAGGTCCAGTATATAAGGGAGTTGGTGTTAAAACCGGGATGAAGGGCAAGATCAAGGAGTCCGCCCTGTCCTGCTGCATGAACGGCAGGCAGGCCCTCTACAGGGCGGCGAGAACCGTCAGGAAAGATGCGCACAAGGCGTCCGGGCCGTTCGGTTACAAGGTAGCCGCCGTCTGGCAAAAAGGCCAGCGCCCAGGGATGTTCCAGTGCGGCTGCAATCTGCACCACCCTGAAGCGTTCTCCGGCAGCGCTCAGCACACCTCCTGGCTGATCGGGTCCCCGGGCAACTGCCGCCCCGGAAGCAAGCATCAGAGCGACTACACAAACAGCATACATCGTTTTTTTCATTATGTTACCCTCCATTAACTTAGAAGGTACTAACAGGCGGGTACTGAAGGCAATCCAGCAGGCTGATGACAAACTCGATGCTTGTCAGCACCCTGCTGGCGGACTCCCTGCTATCTTTTCCAGAATACCCGGGTAAACAGAACCAGCACCGTATATACTTCCAGACGACCGATCAACATCACAAAGGTAAGCCAGAGTTTGACCCAGGCAGGAAAAAAATCATAATTGAAGGCAGGACCCACCAGAGAAAAACCGGGACCGATGGTACCCATGCACGCTAGTGTGGAAGTAAGGCTTGTCATGATGTCAAAGCCTCCCCAAGCGACAACAAGAGTGGATATCAGTACAGTGCCAAGATAAAGGTACACCATGGCAGCAATGTCATACACGATTTTTTTATGCATATATTCACGATTAACAAAAATACCGTAGATACCGCGAGGGTTGATCAGATAACGCATTTCAGCAAGACCCATCTTGAAAAGAGTAAATACACGGGCAACCTTGATTCCGCCCGATGTTGATCCTGTGCAACCGCCGATAAACATCAGGGTAAAAATAACTGCTTGTGAAAAATACGGCCACTGCAGATAATCTGCTGTTGCAAACCCGGTAGCCGTCAAAATCGTCGCTACCTGAAACGAACCATATCGCAAAGCAGACCAGGGCGAGGCAATAGTTCCGCTATGTACCAGGTTAAATGCTACCAGCAAAGCAGATACGGCAAAAATTCCCAAAAAAACGCGCCATTCGCTGTCACGAAATGCCAGGCGTGGTTTCCCCTGAAGAAACCGCCAATGGATGATAAAATTGGTACCTCCAAGCAGCATAAATATCGTAATTACAACATCTATGTATACCGAATCCCAGGCCGCGATTGATGCATTCCGTGTAGAAAAACCACCAGTAGCAATAGTTGCAAACGCCTGGGTAATTGCATCAATGATATCCATACCCCCGAACAGCAACAAAACGATCAGAACGATAGTCAACCCCAGATAGATAAGCCAGAGAATTCCGGCTGTCTGTGAAATCCGGGGGGTAATCTTGTCAACCTGCGGCCCCGGAGCCTCTGCTTCCATCAAAACACGGCCATTAAGACCCAAAAGCGGAAGTATGGCAACCGTGAGTACTACAATACCCATACCCCCAAGCCAGTGAGTGGTTGCCCGCCATAAAAGTACGGATCGCGGTACAGCTTCAATATCAGTCAGAATTGTTGCAC
Source organism: uncultured Treponema sp. (assembly GCA_964641135.1). Lineage (GTDB taxonomy): Bacteria > Spirochaetota > Spirochaetia > Treponematales > Treponemataceae > Teretinema. Next base: position 8,295 of record CAZXJV010000018.1, read on the forward strand.
CGGTCGTTGTAAACCCGGACATTGACTCAAAAAGAGCAGCCGGAAGCGACGGAACAAAACCGGAAAGCATAAAAGGCAGGGCGCCCAGCAAAGCTGCAGAAAGCCAGGCAAAAACTACAAAAATATAGCCGGAACGCGAAGACATGGTCATACGTCCCCTGCCGGTTAAAATTGAAAGAATAAAAAGAGCTATACCCAAAGCTACCGGCAAAGCAAAGGCTTTTACTGCACTCAGGCCCTCACCCAACAGCAGTCCGGTTATCATGCACAGGGCCATAAATACCGAAACTACCGACAGCAAAAACGATAGAGCCCGAACCAGGGACTTACTTTCCATCGCTTCCCCCGAAGATCCGTTCCAGTGCCGAAATAGTTTTTTTGGGCGTAATCAAACCGATCTGATCACCGCCGGACAACACGGTTTCGCCGGTGGGAACGATAAACTCGCCGCCCTTCTGCACAAAGGCCACCAAAACCTCGCGCGGAAGTTCAATCTCGCGCAAATTGTGGCCGTTTACCGGCGATGAGGCATCCACCAAAAGTTCAACAATCTCGACCGCGTCCTCGTAAAAAGCATGAATCGTGCGAATATGGGCCTTGCGTACCGTTTCCAGCACGGTTGCGACCACTGCATCGTTAGCACACAGGTATGAATCCACATCAAGAGTCGGACCCACCGGCAAAAAACGGTGGTTTATGGTCATTGCAATTGATTTCTTTGCACCCAGCACCTTTGCCAGCTGGGCAGTGATGATATTTTTTGACTGGGAATCAGTAGCCGCAATAAAAAGATCCGCCCGTGTCACACCACTCGTTTCCAGCACACCCTCTTCGGCACAGTCGCCGCAATTGATAGTGATTTCCTGAAAAGTCTGAGCCAGGCGTTTGCAATCGCTTTCCGATGAATCGATCAAGGTAATATCCACCTTGCGGCGAAGCAGATGATGCATCAGGGCCTCAACCCCGCGCGAGCGCACAGCACGCCGCTCAACAAGGCATTCAATAAGCCGTTCCGCAACACGGCTTGCGCCAAGAATCAAAATACGGCGGGCAACATCGTCAATACCGGCAACCGGCCCCAGCAGTTCGTCCAGCGATACAGGCGGCCCCAGCACATACAGGCGGTCAGTCTCCTGAATCCGGCAGTCCCCCTTCGGAACAATAATAGCACCCTCGCGTACAACAGCTGCAATCAAATAATGCTTCAAGCTGCTCTGTCTGATCTCGCCCAGGGTTTTGCCCGGATAGCCTTCAAGCTGCGCCGCATCCACCATTCGCAGCTGAAGGGCCCCCTCATGAAGGGGAATCACATGCTCGGCAAAGCCCTCGTCTATTATCCGCGTAAGGGTGCGGGCCGCTTCCATGGCCGGGTTGATCAGGATATCAAGACCAAAGGTTTTGCGCTGCACCGGTGAAAGGGCTGAATAAAAAGGGGTTTCCACGCGGGCTATGGTGCGGGTCTCAGGCGACTCGGCTGCCACCAGACCGCAGGCTACAATGTTTACAGCATCCGAACCGGTCAGGGCCAAAAACCAGTCAGCTGAGCCTGCCCGAGCCTGGCGCAGGGTCTCCGGCCGGCTTCCGTCCTCGTTAATAACAAGGCAGTCCAGTTCGTTGTCGGCCATCCGTGCAATCTCGGGATTCTTTTCTATTAAAACGACATCGCGCTTTTCTTCAATCAATTCGCGGGCGATCTGAATGCCGACCGTGCCGGCACCGAGTATAACTATACGCATAGAGTAAAACTATACGGGAAAACCATGGGGGTGGCAAGCCGATCAGAAAAGGCCAGGGCACACCAGCGAGGGACGGGGTACGCAGGGGCCATACCTCTTTTTTAAAGAGTGGTTCACCCCTCCCAAAAAAAACACTGGATTCATTGCGGAAAATCAGCCATCATTATCCTCATGACACAAGATGAACAGGAACTCCTGGAGCTTGCCCATACCAAAATGCCCTTCGGAAAATATGCCGGCCGATATCTCGTTGACCTGCCTGAAACCTATGTACTGTGGTTCAAGGGCAAGGGCTACCCGTCGGGAAAACTGGGAGATCAGCTGCGGGCTATCGAAGAAATCAAAACCAACGGCCTTGAATTCCTTTTACACCAGATCATCCGTCGCGGAACACCATAAAAAAAGTAAATTTGACATGAGCACTCTATTACCCTACCCTTGGATAAGGTTCCGGTGCAATTTTGGAGTTCCCGTGGTTTTCACTGTCTTCAATTCGCGCGAACAAAACCAACTCGAACTGCTGTACCAGTCGAGTTCTCCGGGTAAATCCGCCCAGGATTTTAGTTTGGCAAGGGTTGACCGCTACAGTCTGCAGCTTGTGCCGGTCCCCATGGGTAATTCGAAATGCCGTATGCAAGATGAATTACATCGCACACAAATTTCCAACCTACGGAGGTACTATGAATCTCAGGACAAAACTACTGGCAGGTTTTTGTGGTGTTGCGCTTATGTCAATGCTTGTCGGCGTAATAGGACTCGTCAATATGAGGCGTATTGACGCGATGACGGACATGATGTACGAGACAGAGCTTCTGGGTCTGAACTATATCCTTGACGCGAACGTGTATCTGCTGTACGCGGCACGCGCCGAAAAAAGCATGCTGCTGGCGGGAACAATGGCCGAACGCGAACGTTTCTTTCAGGACTGGAAACGATACATTGCCGAAACCGAAAAAAGCCTGTTACAGGGAGGCGAACGCTTCAATACACCAGAAGGAATAGAGCTGGTTGCAGGGGCGCAAACGGCCTTTCAGCACTGGCTGTCCCTTTCCCGGGAAGTGTTTTCGCAGGGCATGACGACCGAATTGACCGCCACAACCACTGCCATCGAGCTTTCGATGGGTCAAGCCAGAGAGATGATGACCGAACTTGATCATGCATTGACCGTACTGGGAGAGCGCAAAGAAGCGAATGCCGAACGAACAGCAGCTGCAGCTACCGCTCTGTATCATCAAAGTGTTTTTTTTATGACTGCAACAGCGCTTGGAGCCCTTTTAATGGGTGTGTTGCTCGGAATGTTTATCACCAATTCCATCGTGAAACCGGTAAATCTTACTGTCAACAAAGCAAAACAAATAGCACAAGGGGATCTTTCAGAGACGATACCGGATTCACTGCTCCGGCGTAAGGATGAATTGGGAACACTGGCAAACGCTTTTCATGAGATGAACGAGAAACTCAACCAGACGATTAGCGATATAATCGCTGCTTCAGATCAGGTTCTCGGCGGCAGCGAACAACTCAGTTCAACATCACAAGTCTTGTCGCAAGGTGCAACAGAACAGTCGGCGGCCGTTGAGCAGATTTCAGCTTCGATGGAGGAAATGTCGTCTACTATCCGCCAGAATGCCGACAATGCCGGCACAACAGAAACGATTGCACGAAAATCTACCTCATCCGCCGAAGAAGGAAGCACGGCGGTGATCAAAACCGTTGAAGCCATGAAAGAGATTGCCGACAAGATAACGATTATAGAAGAAATCGCCCGTTCAACGAACATGCTGGCACTGAACGCGTCCATCGAAGCTGCGCGTGCCGGTGAATACGGGAAAGGATTTGCTGTTGTCGCATCAGAAGTTGGAAAACTTGCAGAACGAAGCCATAAAGAGGCTTCAGAAATTAATGAGCTTTCCAGAACAAGCGTGGAAATTGCAAACCAGGCAGGCGAGAATATTCTGACCATGATACCGGAGATCAGAAAGACAGCTGAGCTGGTTCAGGAAATCAGCGCCTCAAGCATGGAACAGAACACCGGGGCGGAACAGATAACCCAGTCCATACTTCAACTGGATCAAGTTATACAGAATAACGCATCTGCAGCAGAAGAATCCGCATCGATGGCCGAAGAACTCGCCGGGCAGGCAGGATTACTGCGGGATACTGTTTCCTACTTCAAGTTAAAGGCCGGCTGAAAGACTGCTACACAATTTCGCTGTCCGAAACCACATAAACCGTATTGGCGCACGGCGGCAGGGTCACAACGGCCGTGCCGCCGGATGCGTGTATGTGGGTTCCGTCAAACACGTCGGTCAGGATGCAGGGAGCAAGGCTCACCGGCGAAATATCAAGGTGAATGGTGCGCTCCGACACACCTCGCGAGAACACCCCGATAACCGAGCGCTCGCGCCCGATGCGTGCGGCAATAATCATGTCAGACTCGGTGTGCAAAAAGCGCAAGGGTCCGTCGTGCAGGGCAGTCTCTTCGCGTTTAAGACGGTTCAAAGTGCGGTACAATTCCAGCCGCCCCGTATCCCACCTGGATTCATCCCAGGGCATCGGGTAGCGGCAGCCCTCGTTGGTGCTCATGTCGCCGTCTATACCCACCTCATCACCGTAAAAGATGCTTGGAGCCCCCGGCAGCAGATACAGCATGATCAGAGCTCCGCGCAGGGTATCTGCGCTTACCACCTTGGTAAAGGTATGCAGACGGTAGATGTCATGAGAGTCCAGGAGATTAAACTGAACAAAGGCTAGCTGACTGGGAATACGGGCGTAATAGTGCGTAAGCGCCGCTGCGAACTCCTGGCCTTCAAGAGGCGGCACCGGACAGTCCAGCTTCTCTTCTGTATCGGTGAAGCGGTCGCGTGCCCCCAGAAAGCGGCGGATGGGCCGGGCAGCACACTGATAGTTCATCGCGGCATCCCAGGACTGTCCGTCAAGATACTCAAGCGAATCAATCCAGTTTTCTGCAAGGATATAGGCCTCGCGGGAAAGATCCTTTATCCGGCGGCGTATAGAGGTAAAGACTTCCCGGTTATAATCCTCTGCACCGCGCCTGCCGGTAAAGTTGCCCACATCGAAGCGCCAGCCGTCAATGTTATACGGAGCTTTAAGCCAGTGACGGACAAGAGAATCCTCGTCCTCCCAGATTACCCGGCGCAGGGCGCTTGAACCATAATTGAGCTGCGGCAGAGTCGCTACCCCCTCCCATCCTGCGGGGCGTCCGTTCTCGTCAAAATAGTAAAACCCGCGTTCAAACGAAGAGGCATCAGAGCGCGCAGCACCCATCCATTTGTGCTCAATACCGGTGTGGTTTATGGATACATCAACAATTATCTTCATTCCCGCCGCATGCAAGGCAGAGCTCAAGGAAGCAAGGGCTGCGTCCCCGCCCAGATGGGGATCAACATGGAAATAATCGGTGCAGTCATACCGATGCACCGACGGGGCGGTAAATATCGGGTTCAAAAAAACCGCTGTCACGCCGAGCTCTTTCAAATAGGATATCTTCGCTTCTATACCGTCAAGATCGCCGCCGTAAAAATCAAGACAGTGTACCTCGCCCCAGCTCAAAGGCGGCGCATCCCAGTCCATGCGCCGTGAAGGCCAGCCGTCATAGCTGTACTCGCCTTCGGCAACTGCATCCTCCGGGCTTGCACAGTGAAAGCGGTCGGGAAAAATCTGGTAAAACACCGCATTGCGCACCCAGTGCGGGCAGTCCAGTCCGGCGATTATGGTAAAATCAAAGTCGTTAGCCGGACTGTAGCGGCACACCCCGCCCCGGTTATACATGAAGTAATCACCGTCTACGGTTTCAAGAACAAAGTGCCAGCCTACCCGTTTCTGGCTGATACCCAGGTCAAGCGAGTACCAGGCATAACCGCGGTCAACCGGACCCCGGAACAGGGGCTTCAGGCGCGATTCTCCTGCAAGCACTGTGCGCAGGAACACGCGCTCTACCGGGGCGTCAGCGGCAAGGCGCAGCGACACGCGGACTGTCTCTCCAAGTACCGGAAACGGGTTTGAAACAAAATCACTGTTCACTTCGGAAAGCACCGAGTTCTGCCAGATCATGATTCACCTTCCTTTTCAAGCATCGAGCCTATCTGAATGGACCGGTCTATCAGACCGTGTCCATAGCGCAGCATCAGGGACCGCATATAGATATCCAGATGTATATGTTCAGCTGCCAGGCGGACCATCAGCGAGTTTGCAGTTATATAACCGTTAAAACCGCCGGGACGGTCGGGTGCATCACCCGAAGCCAGAAGCTCCTTCATATCCGAAACCAGAATCAGTCTGCGGTGAGTGCAGGATGAAACCGGTTCACTACGAGTATAATACTCTACCGGTAATCCTGAAAGATCGAGATCCGACCAGGAAAAAACAACGATACGCACACCGCGGGCTAAAGCCTGTTCGATACAGTCGTGCAGGAGACCGAGACAGAGGTCGGTGTTTATGAGCAGTTCCTGCTGTGCAGTTTCAACAAGTTCGCAGGCCCGGGCTAGCACAGCGTCGCGGCCTTCAATATTAACAAAGCGGCTGTCGGTACGGCTGCCGCGAAGAGCAAAAAGATCGCTGCCTGCGGCTTCGATATTGCGTTCATACACTGCACGTAATTGACGCATAAGCACCCGGGGATCCTCTGCCGTAAAGATCTGTACAGCGCCCGGAACCAGATGCACCGCGCCACGCTCGCGTAGCGCGTCCAAAGCCGGATACACGCGTGATCGTGCCACCCCCAATGTCTTTCCCAGCTGATATGCACTCTGGTCGCCGTCTTTGAGCAACACGCGATACAATGCAGTTTCAAGCTCGCTGAAGCCAAGGCCGGCCATTCCGTCAGAAGGTAAAGTCATCGGGGTCCATTCCGACTTTGATGCCGGTATTCAATGTTTCAAGACGGGCCATATCGCTTTCGGAAATTTCGAAACCGAATACAGCAGCGTTTTCGATCATGCGATCGCGTTTGGTTGACTTGGGAATACACAGGATGTCTTTTTGCAGGGCCCAGCGCAGGGCAATTTGTGAAACAGTTTGTCCGTAGCTACGGGCAAGTTCCTGCATGAGGGGGATATCAAATATCTGACCCTGCATCAGGGGACCCCAACCCTGCAAGGCTATACCCCGACTGGCGCACCATGCTGCCAGTTCATTCTGCGGATACTGCGGGTGCAGTTCTGTCTGATTTACCGCAGGAAGAGTAACAGCAGTTTCAAGCAGAGTTTCCAGGTGGTGAATCTTGAAGTTGCTTACCCCGATTGCACGCACCCGCTTGTCGGCGTACAGGCGCTCAAGGGCTTTCCATGTTTCAGGATTAACGCGTCCCGGCCAGTGCACAAGATACAGGTCAAGGTACTCAAGACCAAGACGTTCCAGTGAACGGTCAAAGGCACGCAGGGTGTTTTCATAGCCCTGGTCGTCGTTCCACACCTTGCTGGTCACAAAGATGCCGGCACGCGATACGCCCGAAGCACGGATGCCCTCGCCCACGGCAACCTCGTTTTTGTATATCGAGGCGGTATCAATAAGCCGGTATCCCAGCTCAAGGGCTGTTCGCACAGATTGCATGCATTCAACGTCGTCAGCTACCTTAAAGGTACCCAGGCCCAGCACAGGGATTTCCACCCCGTTATTCAGTGTTCGTATCTTGTTCATTTAGTAGTAGTAATATATTTACTACTACTTGTCAAGATTTGACAAATCCAAAACAATATATAATCTTCTTTATTATGAACAAAGGCCTAAAAAAGTCAGGCATGCGCACACACGTACGGATATCGGTACTGGTATACGCACTTGCACTTTTTCCGGTCAATCTGCAGGCAGAGGAAATTTAGACAGGATTCCGCCCGGTCAGCCCCTATGTATTTGGAACCGAAACCAGCCTTGCAGGACTTGAGTACGATATAATCTCGGCTGCGCTTGCTGTCCGCGGTCATACGATAAAACCGGTACTGATGCCCCTGGCGCGTCTGTTGCAATCCTTCAAGGAAGGTCATGTACAGGCAGCTGCTCCAATCCAGGAAACAACGAATTCCGGAGGTTTTCTTTCCGAATCGTATATTCACTATCAAAATATAGCCCTGACTCTGGAATCAGCAAATTTGAGAATCACCTCTGTAGCTGACTTGTGCGGTCTGAGCATTGCCGCATTCCAGACAGCCCGTCTGGTGTTGGGTCCTGAATTCGCAGCTATCGCAAGCCGTTGTAAGGCATATACAGAACATCCTGTACAAAATATTCAAATCCGGCTGTTGTTCACCGGCCGGGTTCAAGTGATCGTGGGTGACAGACGGATATTATATCATTTAATACGGAACGAAGCCGGCCCCATAGATACCGGAGAGGCTGTCCGGGAATGGCAGATCTTCGACCCTACCCTTTATTCTGTTGCATTTAGATCAGAACGTCTCCGTGACGATTTTAATTACGGACTGGCCGAGATCCGCCGTAACGGTACGTACCGGGTTATACTTGACCGATATGGATTCGATGCTGACCCTGGTGAGTAAAGGAAAACGTAATGAAAAAAACAATACTGCTGATCGGATTTCTGTTTTCGCTGCTCGGCGTGCATGCAGATGTACAAAAAAAGGTGTATGAGTTCAAACCCGGAACCTATCGAATCCTGGATTTTCCGGTGAACATACGTTCAGCTTTCGGTTTATCTGCACAGGTAATTGGAAGGCTGGATCTGAATGACGAAATAGAAATTCTTGAAAATATGAATTCAACGCAAACTATCGATGGCAAAACCCATTACTGGTACAAAATACGGCACAATGATCAAATCGGCTATGTCTGGGGCGGTCTGATAGCTGTAAAGTCCTTCAATTTCTCTGTTGACGGCTATGATGTAAAAGCCTATTACCGGTATTCATACGTCGAAGGCCGTATTACCGGTCCCGAGAAGGTATATAGTTTCTATTATCCAATGATTCAGCCGGATGATCTTTTCATTTATATCAATAACCGTCGTATCGATAACAGGGAAATAAAAAGGGTCTATGAAACGAAATACTTCACACTGCGTAATTCTTACAGATACTACGTAAGGAACGACTGGCACTACGCCTGGTTCAGCCCCAAGGACAACACTATTCAGTTCTCTTTAACCGATAGCGCCGCCGTGGACAGCCTGTTTACCATCAGCACCAGCGGTGAAATACGCTACATTGATACCACTATCGGCTGGTTATAAAAAAGTGCATATTCCGGATGACAGGGGTCTCCGGAATATGCATCCCGGTACAAAAGGTCTGGTTCACAGGACTATCGATTCTGCAAGCCTTACCCCAACAGAAGAAGACTCAGAGCCATGAGTGCCATGCCGCCGATAAGGCCGCCGATGGCAACATGGTGTTCGCCGTATTTTTCAGCGGTGGGCAGCAGTTCATCGAGAGAAATATACACCATTATACCGGCAACAGATGCGAATACTATACCGAAGGTCACATCGTTAAAAAATGATCGCAGAATAAAAAAACCGATCAAAGCGCCCACCGGCTCGGCAAGTCCTGACAAAAATGACAACCAGAAGGCATTGCGACGGCTCCCGGTCGCATAATATATCGGAGCAGAGACCGCTACGCCTTCGGGAATGTTGTGAATCGCGATAGCAACCGCAATGCTGATACCCAGGGTCGGATCGGCAAGACCGGCCATAAAGGTCGCAAGACCCTCGGGAAAGTTGTGAATTGCAATAGCCAAAGCGGAAAAAAGGCCCATGCGCATCAGCTTCTTCTTTTTATGATGTTCCTTCTGTTCCTCGGTTGCATCTGCATCGTGAATTTCGTGCGGATTTGCCGATTCCGGTATAAGTTTATCTATCAAACCTATCAATAAAACACCGCCGAAAAAAGCGGCAGTTGTAACCCAGGCCCCCTTACCATCACCAAAGGCTTCTGTCAGTGACTCAAGGGCTTTGGCAAAAATTTCCACAAATGAAACATAGATCATCACACCGGCAGAGAACCCCAAGGCAGCGGCCAGGAAACGCGGACTGAATTTCCGGTTTAATAGGGCCATCAAACTTCCAACACCGGTTGCAAGACCGGCAAAAACGGTCAAACCAAAGGCAAACAGAACCGAGTTCACTGGCATACGGACTCCTTGATGATCAAAATAGTGGTGCGTACGTTATAATACACTATGTATTTCGGACCAGACAGAATTATAAACTACAATACTGCCGACCTCAAGGCATATTATTACCGGACAGAATTGAGCGGAAAATTCCCAATAATTTCCAGTTTGTTTTACTTGACGACATCCGAATTCCGGCCGTACGATGTACCTAATCTTATTTGCGGGAAAACGTTTTCCCTTTTGGAGGAGTGATGAAAAAGTACAGACTGACTGCCGTGGCCATCCTGCTGGCCCTGGTCACCCTGTTCGTTGGTTGCCAGTTCGGAGTTGATCCGTCAGCAGCCCAGGCAGCCCCTGCCGCCGGTTCCAGAAGCGTATCTGCTTCACAGGAATTCCAGAAACAAGTTATCTATTTTCTGTTTGTTGACCGTTTCTTTGACGGTAACCCCAACAACAATGCGGGCTTAAATTCTGCACAGTATGATGCAAGCCGCACAAACTGGAAAAAACACTGGGGTGGAGACATCCAGGGTATCATCGACAAACTCGATTACCTGAAAGAAATGGGAATTACCTCCATCTGGGTAACACCCCTTGTTGACAACATCAATGTACTGACCAAAGACGGAGACGCTCCGTACCATGGATACTGGGGACGCAACTTCTTTGATATTGATGAACGACTGGGCACCTGGTCAAAGTTTGATGAACTGATCACCAAGATGCACAGCCCGCAGTATAACATGAAGCTGATTCTGGACTATGCACCCAATCACTCCAACCCCAATGATGAAGGCGAATTCGGTGCCCTGTTCCGCACATCCTTCAATACATCAGGACAACCCTCTTCCACATGGAAGGTCACCGATTACCCGAGCGATACAGCAGGCAACTGGTACAACCGCAACGGTGGTATTGCTGCCGGCGGTCCTTCGTTTGGTTGGGAATGGGATGACCCCTGGGCAGCCCGTTACAAGAATCTCTTCAACCTTTCCGACTTTAACCAGGACAAGTCCAATGTTCAGGGATATCTCGCCGATGCACTTGAAATGTGGCTTCGCCGCGGTGTTGACGCTGTTCGTCTGGACGCCGTCAAGCACATGAACATCTCCTATACACAGTCACTTACCAACACCATGCGCTCCCGCCTGGGCCGCGATGTATTCTTCTTCGGTGAGTGGATGGATGCCAGCGCATGGGTAAACAGCGGACTGAATGCAGAAGCACGCACCTATGCCAATACTACCGGATCTTCCCTTCTGGATTTTGGTTACCAGAAACTGATGATGTCTGTACTTACCGGTTCCCAGCAGTATCTGGGCCAGGTCCGCAATATGCGCGATCTTTCCTACTATCTGCGTGACCGAGAAATCTACTGGGCTAACCCGCTTGATCAGGTTGTATTCCTTGACAATCATGATGCACCCCGTCTGATGGTAGAACTGGTCAATGCCGGTCAGAACACCACCTTTGCCCGTCAGCGCGTTGATCTGGGTCTGGCTATTACCATGACCGTACGCGGCGTACCCTGTATTTATTACGCTACAGAACACTATGCTGCCAATTTTACAACAAACTCCTTCGGACAGAAGGGTAACGATCCCTATAACCGGGAAATGATGCCCAGCTTTGCCACTACTACCTCGGCGTTCCAGCTCATCAAGAAGCTGTCCAACCTGAAGCAGACCAATAAAGCCCTCCAGGACGGAAGCTACACCGAAAAATGGGCCGATAACACTCTTATCGCCTACGAACGCAAGAGCGGAAACGATGTAGTTGTTGTTGTAGCCAACATGGGTCCTGCCCGCACACAGACTGTCGGAAACCTGAGCCTGCCCAATGGTACTTATACCAACGTACTGGGAACCAACACCGTCAATATCAGCGGCGGAAGCGGCAGCTTCTCGCTGGCACAGAACGGCGTTATTGTCCTGGCCCGCAGCGCAGAAACCAAAGTTGCAACACCGTCTTTCAATCCCCCCGCCGGTATGATTACCGCCGGAACCACTGTTACCATCAGCACAAGCACCCCCGGTGCCACGATCTACTACACAACCAATGGTACAACCCCCACAACATCAAGCCCGAGCGGTGCTGCCGGTTCTTCAACCGCCAGCGTAACCCTGAGCGCCGCAGCTACACTGCGTGCCATCGCTGTTAAGTCCGGCCTTACAACATCTGATGTTGCAAGCGCAAGCTACACCATCGGTACCGGACTGAAGCTGCACTTCTACCGCAACTCGGTAGCTAACTGGCCAAATGTCAACTGCTACTACTGGGGTTCAAACGGCTCACCGGCTGCCAACACCTGGCCTGGAACAGCCATGACCAATAACGGAGATGGATGGTTCACAATCACTATCCCCGGTGCTACCAGCGCCAATGTAATTTTCAATAACGGTTCAAGCCAGACTGTTGACCTGGCCCGCAGCGGTGAAGGCTGGTTTGTACCTACCGGAACCTCTTCAGGCAAGATCACCGGAACATGGTACAGCAGCAATCCCTACAGCAATGTAGCTGCCCCGACCTTTAATCCGGCAGCTGGAGCTGTAACCGCCGGTACTGTAGTAACCATCAGCACCAGCACTCCCGGTGCAACCATTTACTACACAACCAATGGTTCAACACCTACCACCAGCAGCGCATCCGGAGCAGCCGGTTCTTCCAGCGCTGCAGTAACAGTCAATGCAGCTATGACTATCAAGGCCATCGCTGTAAAGACCGGGCTTACAACCTCTCCGGTAGTCTCTGCTGCCTACACTATTACGACAAGCGTTCCCGGACGCCTGACCGTCAATTTCAAGGCTGGAGCCAACGCCGAAAATGTCAGCTTCCCCGGCGACGCCAACAACTGGAGTCTGACAGCAAATACACTCTCAGTCGCTGCCGGTCAGACACAGAGCTTCCAGATCGCCAACGGTGTAACCAGCACAACCCTGCCCCGCGGCAACAGCACCACTCACCTGGAACTGAAGCTGGTAACCAATGCCAGCTGGAACAACCAGTGGAGCTTCGGTACCTGGACACGCAGTTCAAACATCACACTGCTTGACAGCAACCGCCAGATCGCGATTGCCTGCCAGCCGAACCAGGAAGTAATCCTGACAATCGATGTGTCAACACTGACACTCACCGCAGTGGTTAAGTAAAAAAAATGTACTTCCGGACTCCGGTCCGGAAACCACAAAGGCCGCCCAATCGGGCGGCCTTTTTTTTATTCCAGAGGCTTTGATGCCAATGTCAAGTTGACATGACAATATCCGCCCGGATGTTTTTCCAGATATTCCTGGTGATAGTCCTCCGCCTGATAGAAGGCGCCGGCAGGGTCAACAGCTGTGATCACCGGATCTCGCCAGCGCCCGCTGCTATCCAGCTCGCGAACCAAATCATGCGCGATTTTATTCTGCTCTTCTGTTGTATAAAAAACAGCCGATCGGTACTGAGTGCCGATGTCGGCTCCCTGGCGATCTTCGGTAGTTGGATTATGAATCCGGAAAAAATGTCTCAGTACATCGCGGAATGAAAGAAGTGTGCGGTCAAACCATACCTCAACAGCTTCGGCATGGCCTGTAGCACCGCTGCATACCTGTTCATAGGTCGGATGTTCCACCTCGCCCCCGGTATAACCGGAGCGAACCGATACAACACCGGGAACACGTCTAAAATAAGCTTCGGTACCCCAGAAACAACCGCCTGCGAGTACAGCCCGCTCCAGATGAGCAAAGACCGAACTAAAATCGCCATAGCCTGCCCTTTCAAGTTCCTCAAGCGGAATAAAATGGACTGCTGCTGAATTGATACAATAGCGCAGTCCGCCGGGCCCCGGTCCATCGTCAAACACATGACCCAGATGACTGTCAGACACTGAGGAGCGTACTTCTGTGCGGATCATACCATGACTGGTATCCTTAACCTCACCAAGCTTTTTTGCATCAACCGGTCGGCTGAAACTGGGCCATCCGCAGGAGGAGTCAAATTTATCAAGTGATGAAAACAAAGGATCACCGGTATACAGGTCAACATAGAGTCCCGGACGCCGGTTGTTCCACCAGGGATTTGCAAAGGGCGGCTCTGTAGCACCTTCACGGGTTACCCGGCGCTGCAGTCCGGATATGTTCACTGCTGGAGCCTGCTATTTCTTATTCATACAAGCCTCCTTGCAGCAAATATAGCCAGATCAGAAGAAAAAACCTAATAGACGAGGCTCTTTCAGACTGCTACCAATACTGTTGTTTTTCATGGCACCTTAAAACATCCCCTTACTGCAGACGAAGGATGCTCCAGCCTCCCGCCGGTATCACAACATTGAACCCGGCGTTCTCGTCCCCAAGATCGGATACTCCTGAAACAATCCCGCTGAGCTCCAGAGGGCTGCCCAACACAGAGCTGAAGGTAACCGGCACATCCACGCCATCGGCTCCTGCTATCCTTATACCCATGGCTCTCCATGCAGCATCAGGAATTTTAAGCTTTACCTGCGCAGCTTCATTGTAGTTGAAATTTACAAAGAACAGCAAAACCTCATCTTTGTGCATTCTCAGGTATGCATAGTGGTTGCGCCCCTGGTACCCGGCGCTGCGGTTCTGATTTGCCCAGGTTAAATCATACAGGCGGCCTGAATTAACAGCCGGGCTTTTAACTGAAAAGTTTAAAAGGTCAACATAAAACTGTCTGAGTTCTTTTTGTTCACGGCTTAAGCCTCCGCCGTCGAATTTTCCGCCGTTCATCCATTTCTGATGTTCGGGAACACCCCAGTAATCAAAAATGGAGGTTCGTCCGTCGTCTCCGCTGAAACCCATACGTCCTTCAGCCGGCTCACCAACCTCCTGGCCGAAATACAGCATGACAGGGCCTGAACTGAGCGTACTGGTTACAACCATGGCGGGTTTTACACGCTCCGGGTTTCCGGCAAAAAAACGGGACGCTGAACGCTGCTCGTCATGGTTTTCCAGCTTGTTCAGCATACGGGAATGAATTCCGGAAAGATCCATCCAGTCCCGGCTGATGCGTGTAGCATTGCCAACGCCCCTGGTAAGAGGACGCAGTGTGTCATACAGACCTACCTTGTTATAGATGTAATCAAATCCGCCCGGATTGATGAACCGGCGATACAGGCTCGGGTTGTACAGCTCGGCAACAAAAATCACCTCAGGATTTCGGGCCTTTACCTGCGGAATGACCCAGGCCCAGAATTCCACAGGAACCATCTCAACCATATCTACCCGGAATCCCTGGACGCCCATACCAACCCAATACAGAAGAATATCGCGCATTTGTACCCAGGTAGCCGGGACGGGATCAAAATGCCTGCGGCGTGAAGGGAACTCAAGCCCGTAATTTATTTTTACTGTTTCAAACCAGTCGTTTAGACTGGGGTGCGGTGAAAAAATATCATTCCCTGTTGCCTTTGCCGGTTCTTCTTCATACATCGGGAAATTATTGAAGTCGCTGCGGTTCTCACCGGTGGGCAGATGGTTTGCAGGGACTGTCAGGCGTGTACCGGGAAGGTAATAGAAATTGTTATTCCGGTCAAAGGCAACAGAGGTATTGTCTCCCTGGCCCAGAGAACGAACTCCGGGAGGGGTCATTACCGGCTGGTATGCCCGTGCTACATGGTTGGGAACAAAGTCAATCATCACCTTCATTCCTGCAGCATTTGTGCGGCGAACCAGTGCGCGGAATTCTTCCAGACGGTTTGCGACATTGTCGGCAAGAACCGGATTTACATCATAATAATCGGTAATCGCGAAGGGGCTGCCGGCCCTGCCCTTGATAACCCAGGGATTGTCCCGGGGTATACCCCAGGCTGTAAAGTCATCCATAAGTGCATGGCGTATAACACCTGTGTAATAAATGTAACCGACACCAAGCTCCTTAATTCCGGCAAGGGCCCCTGGAGTAAAATCACTGAACTTGCCTACTCCGTTTTCTTCAATAGTGCCGTACGGAATATTGTTGGTTACCTTGTTTCCGAATAACCGGGTCATCACCTGATACACAACAAACTTGCGATTCTCGTTGTTGACCCAGACTGTATTTGGATCAGGGACTTCCGCAGATCCGGTTTCGCCGGACGGTTTTTCCCAGCGGGCCGAGATATAGACCTCATCATCATCCTGACGTATCCACAACTCGGAATAACTGTCCAGCAGCTCAAACCGTTTATCTCCGCCGTCCTTTCCTGCGTCGCCGGTTTTCCGGTTGACCGCAAGCAGGCCGAGTACCCGGGCGCCGGGTTTAAGAGGAACATCAAAATAGACACCGGCTGCGGTTTTCCCTGCCCAGGGAATTCCGTTTGGCCAGCCGCCGGGAGATTCCCAGTCGGCATCTTCCCAGACCCATAAGGTCATATCAGCATAATTGCCGTCAGCACGGATGTAATGCACCCGGACGGAATTCTCGGGAATTGCGGAGCCCGAGGCTTTGCCCCAACCGGCACAGCCGACAGCCACAACAGCTGCCGCACAAATCAGAAAAGCGGCAAAAACAGATACCGCAATTGACAAACCAGTCTTTCTCATAAAGACCTCCTGAACAGGCTGGTGACAAGATTACGGTTTGTCAGCACCCCCTTATGGAATTCTGCAGAAAAGCGCAGGCTTATTCGTACGGTACTACTTCACCATAGCCGCCGAATATCCAGCCCAGAGAGGATTCCTCCGAGCTTGCCAGATACCAGTAGCCGGTCGTGTTATCAATGGTTTCCAGATCAAGGGTACGTGCAATAACAAAAACCCGGTCTCCGGCATTCTGAACGCCCAGCACCTGAGAACCGGCAATAGACGGTTTGTTGCGGACATTCACCCGGTCGCGAAGTACCAGAATGCTTACCGGAATATCTACACTGGCTACGCCTGCACGAAAATCAACGGGTTGTGTACCCTGTGTCGCGCTTGCAACCGGAGCACTTGCTTCTGCAAAACGTATAAAATGGTTGTACAGGGCAGAACCTTTCAGATTGGTCAGGGCGTTATCAAGAAGGGTAGCCTTCAGGTCATCCTTTGTGTCCTTGGCATTCAACAAATGCAGTATCCGGGCTGCTGCAATATCTACTTCATTAAACGACAGATGGCGTTTTTCAAGCCACAGGCCGCGCTTCTTTGATTCACCTTCAAACCAGGCTGACTCAACAAAGCCGGAGGATTCAGTACCGGCGCCGACCAGCACACCGGCAGCGATGCGGGTACCCTCTATAGCGGCCAGAGAGTCCGAACGGTAGGCAACTGTATCGGCAATGACAACAGCGGGACGGGCGTTAAGCACGGTATACCAGTCATACACCCACAGGTCTACAAAGGCGCCGCCGGCCTTGTGCAGGCGCACACGGTGGAAAGATTGGTTGCGCAGATCGCTTGCGGTACTTTCGCGGCTTTCACCAAGGTATTCGAAGGTTTCTCCCAGAATGACCCGTTCGCCCCACTTCTGGGCTTCATCGATATCAACACGGGTGATGGCGTTTTCCCACAGGTTTACAACAGTTACCTTTGACCGGGACGATGCCGGCTGACCTGCACCCTGCCCGCCGGCCTGATCGGATTTCGAACACCCAAAAGCAAGAATGGCCGAAGCCATCACACACAACAACAAGAGTCCTTTTTTCATCATGATTCTCCTCGGGAAGTAATTATTGGGCAGCTCGATACACAACAGTGGTTATTGAGGCCCTCTGGATGGCACCCGTGCGGAACAAAAAGTACACACGGACACCGGTGATGGGGTGAATTTTAGCACGGATATCGCTGAGCCACAACGAAAACAGTCCTTTTTTTCGTTCTTGCGCCCTGTCCGGTTTTGGCCTATACTGTACTGGATAGCGACGTTTTTTTCAGGAGGAACCGCATGGCGCTTAAAGCAATGGACCTGTTCGAGGCCTACCAGCAGAACAAACTGCCGATGGATGAAGGATATATCGTTTCGTCTTTTTTTAAAGAGGAAACCGCCTACAGCATATACGAGATTGTGTCGTATTCGGCCGTAAAGGATTTTTACGCATCAGGCAACGGCCTGACCTTTCAGACAAACGGAAAAAAGCTGTATGTGCTTGTTGAGCCTGCAAATTATTCACACAAGGCCATTGAGCCGTACTGCCGCTCCCAGGACTTCCAGATTCCCCTGCGATTCAGCGAGGCAAACATCATTACGGCCAAAAACCAGTCAAAGATCATCTTCAACAAGGAACCGCAGCAGGCGATTTCGGCCTTTACCGTACTGAAACCCGAAGGAATGAACTTTTCCTTCCTGTTCTATTCAATGCCCGATGTTTTCCAGTCGCTTGAAAAGTTCTTCACCAAAACCCTGAACCAGGAAGCAGGTGTCGGCATGGCTGATGCCCAGAAGGCAGCAAAGGCAATCGCTGAACTTTCAGCACAGACCCTGACCTGGCCCAAGGACCGTGAATAAGACTCTCCGTTTGGCGGTGGTCTGGGCCCTGCGCACCCGGGACCGCGCTTTTTTGCGCGACTTTTATCCCTGGCGTCGTCTTGAAGACGAGGCCGCACAGCGGAGCCTTGAGCTCCGCTTTTTGTTTCCCGAAGAAGCTGTAGACCCTGACGGGCAGCCCGGAACAATGCTGCGTGACTGCCGGGCGGTTCTGCTGCGGGGGATGCCCGGGCCGGCCGTACTGAATGCACTGGGCAGGAGCGGATTAACCTGCATAAATACGCCTGAAGCCGTTGCCCGTGCAGGCGACAAGCTGGCCTGTGCCCGCTGGCTTAGCGGTAAAGGATGGCCGACGCCGGATATCCGGCCGGCTGATGAGTACACAGGGCCCTACCCCTGTGTAGTCAAACCGCGCTCAGGCAGCAGGGGCAGGGGTGTTCAGCTGGTGTATGATGGAGCAGCCCTTCGCGCAGCCGCAAGCCGCATTGAATCCGATAGTCCGGGTGAAGCCCTGTGTCAGGACTATGTGGCTGCCTCGCACGGGCGGGAACTGCGCTGTTTTGTAATTACAGGCGAAACAACCTGCCTTGCCCTGCGCAAAGCCGCAGGGACTGCGCTTGCGGTCAACAGCGCCTCAGGCGGTTCAATGCGCCTGATCAGTGATCCCGGCGAAGAGGGCTTGCCCCGTTCTATTATAGAAACAAGCGAGCGGATTATAGAAGAGGCCGGTCTGGTATACGGAACAGTGGACTGGCTTTTTACCGGGCTGGCCGGCGAAGCAGGGCTGACTATATGCGAACTGAACGCCTCGCCGGGCTTTGAGGCCCTTGAAGCCGCAGGAGCGGGCAACATTGCAGGGGCAATACTGGATGCGACGGTGCGTGTTATTTAATCTCACCCATAAGCTGTTTAAGTTCGCGTATCTCGCTGGCAAGCTTTGAGCGGTCCATCTTCTGATAGCGTGCAGGCACCATCTCACGGCTTGTGCATTCCAGCACTGCAACAAGGTTCTGCAGTTCAATCTCGTAGGGATAACTCGGCGGCACAAAATCGCGGATAGTGGTTTCCATATCCTCGCGGGTAACAATGGTCCGGTTTTCGATACTCGCGTTCATTTTTGCCCGCACCAGAAGCGATTCAATATCTGCCCCGGAAACCTCAAACTTGCAGAGTTTAAAGATATCTGCAACAGGGAAATCACGAACCTTGATATCCAGCTTGCGCTGGAGGGTTTCAAACAGTTCTATCTTCTCGTCAATTGTTTCAGGGTAAAACAGAGCCAGATGTTCCTCAGCCCGGCCCTGACGCTTAAGGTCTATCGGCAGCAGGTCCGGGCGGCAGGTTATCAAAAACCAGATGATTTTACCGCGGTATTCGGTATTGCCCATAAAACTGGCGATCTGTGCAAACACCCGGTTTGAGGTTCCCGAATCGCCTTCGGAATCGCGGTCGCCCAAAAATGCGTCGGCCTCGTCGATCATAACAGCTACAGGGGCCATAGCCTTGAGAATATTAAGCACCTTTTCCAGGTTGCTTTCGGTTGCTCCCTGCCATTTGGAGCGGAAGTTGCGCAGCTTGACCATCGGCACACCGATTTCCCCCGCAAAGGCCGAAACCATAAAGGTCTTGCCGGTTCCGATAGGTCCGGCAATAAGGTAACCCATCGGAAGCACATCAAGACGGCCCTGTTTCAGCGCCCGCGCTGCACTTTTAAAGCGTTTTTTGACAAAATCATGGCCGGCGACAAAAGAAAGATCGTGTTCTGTTTCCAGAAATTCCAGAAGACCTGCTGCTTCGTTCTCTATAATACTGCGCTTGCGGCCGCGCAGATAGTCAAGGGTAACAGGCCGGTCTTCCTGCCAGGACTCGGCGACCAGCTGATGAAGGTTTAAAAGGTTCAAGCCGGAGGTAAGAGATCCCATGCGCGCAGCGGTCAGCTGACGGTCCAGCAGCAGCATCTCGCGACCGGCCATAAATTCCAGAAAACGGGTACGCACTGCCTCGTCAGGGAAAGGTATGGTTACCTTGACAGTCGACGGCGAGGCGGACAGGCGCGGATTTATATCGGTCAGGTTCTCGGTCATCATGATGACCGACACATCACCCCGGGTAAACTGAGGCTCATGCGACCACCGGTTCAGGGTTACCAGACAATAGCGGTCTATCTCGTCCAGCTGACCGATCTCCTCGGCAGGGATGATGGTTTCTGCATAATCAATAATAAGAACAATACGCAGATCCTTGGCTATGTTCATCACAAAGTAACGCTCGAGCCAGTCAAAAGCCTTCACAGGATCGCGCGACAGAAATTCCTGGGGATCAACAGTAGGATAGCGGGCGGTCATCGTTTTCAGGTAGTCTTTTTCCATTTGGGCCATACAGAAGGACACCCCGCTGGATTTATCGTAAAAAACGATTATATCGCGGTTCCCGAACAGTACATCCGAAATATAATCCTGAATCTTTACGAACATGAACTCGCCCTCATTCATCTGATGGGGCAGAAAATCGCGGATATTCCCATGTACAAAATACAGATTTGCCGTTTTTGAACAATATTTAACGGAGAGTTCCTGGGCCCAGGCCGGAAGTATATTGATAAAATCCAGATTTTTTTTGATAAGTTGTTGACCCTGCGGCATGATTCCCCCCGCCCTCCATTTAACACCATGTACTCATAAAAGACAACCAAAACCCGCCCAGACCATCTGATTGTC
The DNA here is from genome assembly GCA_964641135.1 of uncultured Treponema sp. Classification (GTDB taxonomy): domain Bacteria; phylum Spirochaetota; class Spirochaetia; order Treponematales; family Treponemataceae; genus Teretinema. The sequence goes on from CAZXJV010000018.1 coordinate 29,221, forward strand.
TTGTATTTTCCGTCCGGATGCGCTACTGTACCCGTATATTCATCTTGAACAAGAAGGAGTCTAATCATGGCTTACGTAATTTCCGATGCCTGCATCAACTGCGCCGCATGTGAAAGCGAGTGCCCGGTAAGCGCAATCAGCGAGAAAGGCGACAAACGCGTCATCGACGCTGATGCCTGCGTCAGCTGCGGCGCCTGTGCCGGAGTCTGCCCCGTTGAAGCTATCTCCGAGGAGTAAGACACTCACATTGTAACCGCAGCGGTTTTTCCGGTGCGGTCAAGCTGCCTCGAAAAACCGAGTGTTTTTCGAGGTATTGTTTTTCCCGGAGGATGCCTGTGCTGCTTACAATCATTAAAGGATATATGGCCGGTCTCGGTACGCTTGCACGCACGGCCGCTCTTTTTGCGGTCTGTCTGGTTATTGCGGCCCTGATTGTATATCCCTTGTGGATCCTTGCTACCAGCCATCCGGGTTTGTATACGGTACTGGTTTCCTGCATCTTTACGGGAATTTTCCTGACGGCCGTCGTGTGGAAGATTCACGGCGCCTGGAAGATTCACGGAGTTTCCACGCTTATTACCCTTGCCCGCTTCGCGGTGCTTGCAGGCGGTCTTGTCGCCTTTATCATTCTTGTCATCAATTTCCGGCGCACAGCAGGCATTATTGTTCTGACGCTGGCTTTTCTGGTCAACGGCTACCTGGCTTTTGTTCTTAAAAAACGGCCCGGTACTTCCGGTACATGAGCGGTATTCGCATGCCGGCAGCTGTTGCCGGACTGCTGCTGCTGTTTCTGCAGACCGCAAGCGGAACCGGCCTGTACCCCCGCATCCCCCGACTTTCATCCCTGGACCCTGTTTTTTCACAATACAGCGACGATGTCCTTTCGGCACGCCGGGCCCTTGCCACCGGCCTTCAGGCAGCGGATCTTCCGCTGGCAATCTACAGCTATCAGGCAACAGCCGATGACAGCCTGCTTTCCATCGCAGCCCGCTGCGCCATTCCGTACGACTCGATAGCGACCCTTAACCGCCTGAGCTCATCCCGGCAGTCTCTTGCAGGAACAATCATCCTGCTGCCTACCCTGCCCGGCCTGTATCTGCCTGATACACCGCAGTCTGCTCTTGAACGCTTGCTGCTCTCCTCTTTTGATCCTGACACACCGCGTATTGTCAGCTTTACCATACGGGACCCCGATCCCCGCACCGTCCACTGTCTTCCGGACATACTGTTTGACGGCACTGTCAGGGCTTTCTTTTTAAACCCCTCCTGGCGGTTTCCCCTTCCGTCCGGAGTGCTGACATCCAGTTTCGGCATGCGAAAAAACCCCATAACAGGAAATCTTGTTTTTCATAACGGCGTGGATATAGCAGCGCCGGCAGGAACCCCGGTTCTTGCTGCTGCCGACGGCACTGTTGTTGTACGAGCCAGCGACCCGGTGTACGGAAACTACCTTATTCTGCGCCATGACGGCGGCAGGGAAACACTGTACGGACACTTGAGGGCATGGCGGGTACAGTTGCATCAACAGGTTAAATCAGGTACTATTATAGGAGAAGTCGGGTCTACGGGACAATCTACAGGGCCGCATCTGCATTTCGAGATTCATGAACACGGAGTCCCAAAAAATCCGGCCGGTTTTATTAAAGGAAACTGACCAGAAATGAAAAAGCGCTCGGCACTGCTTGCGGCCTTTTTAAGCCTACTGGCCATAGCCCCCGTCTTTACAGAGACCTTCCGGGTCCGATCACTTACCGCTGTAACCATTTCCAGCCAACAACCGGAACCGGTTGATGTAGCCATAGGCTATAACGATGCCCTGTCAATTGCGTTTACCCCGAATGATCCTTTTTTGCGCGGTGTTGAAATAGAAGTTAAAATTCCACAGGAAATTCTGGTCTATCCCGGCAGCATAGCCTGGGCCCTGTACAATGCCATCACCCCCGAACCCTCTGCCGGACGTATTGACTACACGGCCAGCCAGCTGAGCATCCAGCCGCTGCCGCAACGGCTCAGCTTCGTGCTGCAGGTACCCACACGGCGAAATCACGGCTTGCGTACCGGTCCCTATGCAACCGTATTACAAAGCATTCACGATCCGGCACGGGGTCCGCTTTTGTTCCGGTTGATGCCGATCATGAAGGGGCTGCCGTCAGGAATAGAGTCCATGCAGTTCACCATACGGGTCAAGCCGGTTTTAAGCGAAGAAGGTGCGCTGCGTCTGACAATCAATCAGCCCGAAGAACGGGATCCGTCATTGATTGTCAGGATCAACGAAATCCCCCAACAAAATCATGAATCATTAATCTTCCTCAATCCCGGAAACCACCACCTTTCTGTTGTGTCGGAACTGTACCGAAATGAAGTGCGGGTATTTACCGTGGAAGCAGCGCGCATTACAGCCCTGAATATCGAGATGCAGGGGACTGCACCGGTTATTCACCTGGTGGCACCGGAAAATGCCCTGATTACGATCAACGGTGATCCGGTTCAGTCAAACCGTTCCGGACTTACTGTAGAACCGGGAGACTATCTGATACAATTTACTGTTGGAGATTACCAGCTCACCCGGCAGATAACTGTCGAACGGGGCAGAACCTATACGGTATCAATGATTGTTGATATCAATGTTACCGAATCTCCCTGAAATTTCTGTAAAACCATCAAGAAAACGAAAGCCTCATCCGATACTTAAATATCGGACGGACGGTTCCCCTCCCACCCACTGTTCGTCCGGTGCCTGATGGGCGGGCCGGTTTCACAACCGGCCCTTTTTTTATCACCTCGCTTGATGCTGACAAGTATCATGGGCACCCTTTGCGGCTATCACTGGCGGGCACCTTGCCGACTTGTAACAATAGGCCGTTTATGCAATTATATCGGGTATGTCCGTCAATAAAAACCGGGTTCTGAGCGTTGTTCTTGTACTGGTAGTCTGCTTCGCCATACTGACCGGCATCATGCTGGGAATGGGTCTGGCATTGACCATTAACCTCAAAAACCAGGAAAACTTTACAGAATTCAATCCGGCTCTACCCACCCGCATTCTTGATGTGCGCGGCGATTTGATTACCGAATTCGCATCAGAAGAAAAACGGGAAATAATAACCCTTGATGAACTTCCCCCTCACATGATACAGGCTCTCCTGACCCGTGAGGACAATAATTTTTATAACCATAACGGGTACAGCATCCGCGCCATTATGCGTGCCGTCTTTGGAAGACTTACCGGCCGTAACCTGGGTGGTGGCAGTACCATAACCCAGCAGGTTGCCGGAACCCTGTACCTTGACCGCAGCGAGATGTCATACATCCGCAAGCTCCGCGAGTTGTGGTGGGCTGTACAGCTTGAACGCCGTTACTCAAAAAATGAAATTCTTGAACTGTACATGAATAAAATGTATTTCGGCGGCGGAACATACGGTGTCAACGCAGCTTCAAAATTTTATTTCGGGCATCCGGCAGCAGAAATAACCCCTGCCGAAGCGGCCATTCTTGTTATCCAGCTTTCAAATCCGGCCTTTTTTAATCCATTTCAGCATCCAAACCGGGCAATGGACCGCCAGCAGGAAGTCTTGCGCCAGATGGTCGCTCACGGTTACCTGACCCGTGAGGAAGCAGATGAATCATTCAATGAATACTGGGCCGGTTTTGATTATACCCGTACCGCTGCATCTGCCTGGCTGACCCGTGACGACAAGGCCCGCTGGTTCTCCGAATACGTTCGCCGTCAGCTTGAAACCATGATGTACGGCACCATGGATATCTATTCCGGCGGGTATACTGTGCATACAACCCTTGATCTGCGTCATCAGGCTGCTGCAGACGAGATAATGGCCCAGGCACTTGAAACGGCAAACCGCCGTTTCCGGGCTTCAAGTTCGGCCCGCTTTACCCAGGGCGACAGCTACAGCAAGATTTCAGAACTCATTGCTCTGACGTTCGACCTTCCCCAGCTTGCTGTTTCAGCGGAACGCATCGGTATACGTTCGCGCAGTCAATACAACAACCAGGTTAACCAGATTGTCGATGTGATGTCGCTGATCTTCGGTCTTGACTCACTCAAGGTCGCAGCAAACAGGGCCAATGCTGCTGTTCAGGCAGCTCAAACACGTACAACCGTAGAAGGGACTCTCATAAGCCTTGAAAACGATACAGGGTACATCACCGCGCTCGTAGGCGGAAGCCGTTTTGAACAATCAAACCAGACTATCCGGGCCATTCAGGGCTCGGTTCAGCCGGGAAGTACCTTCAAACCCCTTTATTACTCTGCGGCAATAGATTCCAGAAAATTTACTGCCACATCAGTTATCAACGACACACCGGTTGTTTTTTTCAATGAGGACCGCGTACCGTATACTCCGAACAACTTTAAAGGCGAGTGGAAGGGAACCGTTCTTTTATGGGAAGCCCTTGCGCAGTCAATGAACGTTCCTTCTTTGCGTATCATGGACAGCATCGGTTTTGACGCTACCATCAACCGCTCTGCTGCCCTTCTGGGATTTACCAACCGACAGCAGATTGAACGGGTATTTCCCCGTGTATATTCGCTTGGACTTGGAGTAATCAGTGTTGCGCCCATACAAATGGCCCGCGCTTTCGCCATCTTTGGTAATCAGGGCCGCGAAGTTACTCCTATAGCAATCCGTTCGGTTGAAGACCGCCACGGCAAAACGGTTATAGACCCGGAAAAGGATCTGCGTTTGGAACAAAAGCGCAAAGGTGCTGCGATTCAGGTTATCAGTCCGCAAAATGCTTTTATCATGACCGAACTGCTGCGCTCTACCATCAGTACCGGTACCCTCGGCTGGGCATCAGGATATGAGCGGAAATTCACATTCAAGGACGCATCCGGTAAATCCTTTGTGTTGCCGGCTGCCGGTAAAACAGGTACAACACAAAACTGGGTTGATGCCTGGACTGTCGGATATACACCCTATTTTACTGCCGCCCTCTGGTTCGGTTTTGACCGGCGCGGCCTGTCTCTTGGGCTTGATAATACCGGAGCAACCCTTGCAGGTCCTGCCTGGGCTGATTACATGAACCTGATACATCAGGGAATGCCGTTCAGGGATTTTGTACGCCCCCAGACCGGATTGGTAACAGCAACGGTATGCCGAAGGTCCGGATTACTGCCTACTGCTGACTGTAACGAGGGAACAATCACCATGAGTTTCCTTGAAGGGACACAGCCAACCCGCTACTGCGACTTCCACGAGAATAATCTGGAGCTCCGAAGGGTGGTTGTTGAGCGTCTTCAGCGCGAAGGTTTCTCGGCAGGTCAAACACCGATTGTAATCAACGACGCTCCGCTCTTTGTTGATCCTTCAATTTTTGATGATCCGCAACCGCGCAGCACTGTACGACGCACGACACAGCCTGCCCCGACTCCGCTTTCTCAGCCGGGACAAAATCAGCCGCCGGTACCGTCACCATCGCCTCTGCCGGCAAATCAACCTGAGGACACATCCGCACCACAGGATTCACAATCCCCGGCAGATGAAACGGTATCAGACCCATCCGGTGAAGAAACTGTCCCGGCTTTTAATCCTTTGCTTGAATAAACCACTTTGGTGGAGTATCCTTAACACTGTGCAGGAACGGCAGACCTTGCGTCTGCTGCACACAACCGCAGTACAGAGTTCTTACAAACTGAACGTTTTTAAAACTCTGACCAGGAAGGGTTTACAGAATATGCAGATCCCGATAGAAGACATCAAGGTAAAACGAAGAATACGCAACAAGCCCGAAGAGCTTGAACCGCTTATGGAAAGCATGAAGCGTTACGGCCTTCTTAATCCGGTAACCCTTAATGGCGATTATGTTCTCCTCGCGGGTCAGCGCCGACTGGAAGCGGCTAAACGGCTTGGATGGCATACCATCAAGGCAAATATTATTGAAACTCCCGACAAGATCAGCGCCCTGGAGATCGAAATTGAAGAAAATACCATGCGCTCGGACTTTACCGATGAAGAGCTCATGGCAGCCTATGCCCGGCTGGAAAAATTAAGGAATCCAAACTGGTTTATCCGTTTATGCCGGCTTGTCGCTGATTTCTTCAAAACCATCTGGCATTTAATTATTGGCCGGAAATAAAAAAGGGCTGTCACTGACAGCCCTTCCTGATTGTCTGTACTATACCGTTATTCAGTAATAATTCGGACAAACTTCTTTTTTCCGGCCCGCAGTACAACTTCACCATCAGCATCCAGACAATCAGCACTGATAACAGCCTTGACATCTGTAACCGGTTTATCGGCAACCAGGGCACCACCCTGCTCTACAAGCCGCCGGGCATCACTGCGCGAGGAGACAAGGCCTGCATCATGGAACAGTTCGCACACCGGAATACCTGCTTCAAAGCGCTGGCGTTCTATACGGCAGGTCGGCATTGCGCTTTTGTCACCCCCACCTCCAAAGGCAGCGCGGGCTCCCGCAAGTGCCTTTTCAGCTTCTTCCTGACCATGTATAAGAGTTGTAACCTCAAGTGCCAGACGTTCCTTTGCACGATTTATATCACCAGCGACAAGTTCGTCAATAGTATCCACCGGCAAAAAAGTAAACATCAAAAGGAATTTGCGCACATCTGCGTCAGTAACATTACGCCAATACTGGAAAAAATCATACGGAGGAGTTATCCCGGGATCAAGGAACAGTGCACCCTTTTCGGTTTTTCCCATCTTTTTTCCATCCGACGTTGTAACAAGGGGGAATGTTAAACCGAAAACCTGATTGCCGTTTATGCGGCGGATCAATTCTATGCCGGCAACAATATTGCCCCACTGATCATCACCGCCAATCTGCAGGGCCACACCATGGCGTTCATTCAGTTTGAGAAAGTCATAGCTTTGCAAGAGCTGATAATTAAATTCTACAAAACTCAAACCCGTTTCAAGCCTCTTTTTATAGGCTTCAAAGGTCAGCATGCGGTTTACAGAGAAATGTGAACCGATATCGCGTAAAAAGTCGATATAATTAAGATCGGCAAGCCAGTGCTTGTTATTGTCATTGAGGACCAGATCGTTGTCAAAACCGAGAAAGCGGTCAAGCTGTGAAAGGATAGCAGCCGAATTGGCATCGATATCATCATAGCTTATCATCTTGCGCAGTTCGGTTTTTCCGGAAGGATCTCCGATGCGGGCTGTACCTCCGCCAACAAGAGCAATACCGCGGTGACCGGCTTTTACAAGGTGACGGTACGCAAAAAAAGGAACCATATGACCGATGTGCAGACTGGGACCGGTAGGGTCGCAGCCGACATAAAAGGTAACCCGTCCGGAATCCATAGCCTTCGACAGGCCTTCCGTATCGGTACATTGCTGGAAAAATCCGCGTTCCTTAAGTGTTTCAAGTGCTTTGTTCATGATGGCTGCGAGTATATATTTTTACCGCATTTTTGTATACACTTTAACGAGTACAGGCGGAAACCCCGCCCTCTAGACAAGGAGAACGGCAGCCATGAACCAGGGATTTTTGCGTACAGCAGCTTTAACTCCCCGTTGCATAGTGGGAGATTGTCAGGCCAATGCAGATGCGATTATCGCTGCCGCTGACGCAGCGGCACAAAACGGGGTCGAGCTGGCAGTTTTCCCGGAATTATGTTTGACCGGATATACCTGCGGCGACCTGTTTTCACAGGAAAGTCTTGTTCGCGAAGCTGCGATTGCCCTGCGTCGAATAGCTGCACAAACAGCATCCTTGACCCTTGTAACCGGGTTTCCCCTCGTTTTCGCCGACATGCGCTATAACTATGCAGCGGTTACCAGCGGCGGTCGGATCCTTGGAATTGTTCCTAAAAGCCATATTCCCAACTACGGGGAATTTTATGAACTCAGACATTTTGCACCGGCACCGGAATCTACAATCATGCTTCCGGCAGGCTTGTTCGATGATAAGCCGGTCCCGCTGGGTAGAAACCTGTTATTCAGGGACAGAAAGAATTATGATGCAGTATTTGCCGTTGAAATCTGCGAAGATGTATGGGTACCCTCACCCC
>CAZXJV010000019.1:0-37111 GCA_964641135.1 uncultured Treponema sp.
ATCAGGACGATATCAATCTGGAAGGCGGTGATGTAGCTTCCGGTGATGGCGGCGGAAAAAAAGGCCCCGGTATATTGCCCCAGTTGCTTAAATGGGTCGCCATAGTAGTCGCCGCGCTCATCTTTATTGTGACAATTGTAGTTATCACCTACAGTGTGCTGGAAGGTTCCGGCGACAAACAGACTGTAATACACACATCCGAAGAATATCGGGGTTTGCGTGAGGTGCTTCAGTGGTACGATGCCGTCGGAGTTATTCGTACCCGCACCATGGATGATATTCCGACTTCTGTTATTGTTGATGCCCGTCTGGGTTATAATTTTGATGATAAAGCAACCCCCGCCGAGCTTTCTTCACGTCTTGTAGAGCTGAAAGACTATCTTCGCAGATATTTTACCCACAAGACAGCAGAAGAACTGCGCAATGAGGAACGCATAAAGCTTGAAATTCGTGATGGAATAAACGACAACATCCTGTCCCGTTCAAGAATCAAGGACGTTCGCTTTGTCCAGTATGAGATAACTTCTTCTCAATAGGGGATCAGATGACTGAAGTTCTTTCGCAGGACGAAATAGACCAGCTGCTCACCGCAATCAGCGCGGGTGATACCGATACCGAAGATTTTCGACCGGTAAATGATACCCGCAAGATCAAGATCTACGACTTCAAACGTCCGGACAAGTTTTCCAAAGAACAAATCCGTACGGTTTCGATCATGCATGAAACCTTCGCGCGTCTGACAACAACTGCCTTATCAGCACAGTTGCGTTCAATGGCTCATGTTCACGTAGCATCTGTAGATCAGCTGACCTATGAAGAATTTATCCGGTCCATTCCGACGCCGACCACACTGGCTGTTATCAACATGGACCCGTTGAAGGGCAATGCCATCCTGGAGATTGATCCTTCTGTTACCTTTTCTATTATCGACCGCCTGTTCGGCGGTACCGGTCAGGGTACAAAGGTTCAGCGTGACCTTACAGATATTGAACAATCTGTAATGGAAGGTATTATTGTACGTATTCTTGCCAACATGCGTGAGGCCTGGACCCAGGTTATTGACCTGCGTCCCCGTCTTGGTCAGATTGAAACAAATCCTCAGTTCGCCCAGATTGTACCGCCCTCTGAAATGGTTGTTCTTGTTACGCTTGAGACCAAGGTAGGCGAAGAAGAGGGTATGATGAACTTTTGTATACCCTATATTACCATCGAACCGATTATTTCCAAACTTTCAAGCCAGTTCTGGTTTTCATCCGTCCGGCGCAGTTCAACAACCCAGTATCTGGGAGTTCTTAAGGACAAACTGTCAACTGTTGATATGGATGTTGTTGCGGAAATTGGAACAATCAATCTGCCGGTTCGCGATGTTTTGAATCTTCGCGTAGGCGATGTCGTTCGGCTCTCTAATGTACGGGTGGGAGACCCCTTCAGTCTGAGCGTCGGAAACAAGAAAAAATTCCTGTGTCAGGCCGGTACCATCGGCAAAAAGGTAGCGGTTCAGATCATCAAAAAACTGGCCGATATTGAACAGGAAGAGTTTGAAGAGCTTTCAGTAGAAGGAGACGAATCGTATGAGTGATGGTGCCATTTCCCAGGATGAGATCGATGCCCTGTTGGCAGGTGTAGATATGGGTGGCATGGGCGCTTCTGCTGCTCCCCCCGCTCAGTCCCTTAGTGACAGTCAGATTCAGGCATTACAGAAATTTCTTGCAGAAAACACGCCGGCACTTCAGGCAAGTTTAGGCGGAATGACCGGCAGTGATATTCAGATTGCCTCTCCCGGTGTAGAACTTACCAGACGCGAAGGTTTTTTACGCACTATTCCGGAAATGGTGGTAGCTGTTCTTGCCGATTTTAGCGCAGCTCTTACCGGCGACCATCTGTTTGTAATGGCGCCTGAATGCGCGCAAAAAATTGTCAGTCTGGTTAACAATGAAGAAAATGCCGAAATTGATGATATGTCCTTGTCTGTGATAGGCGAGGCCGTATCGCAGCATATCGGTGTTGAACTGACTTCCCTTGAGAAAGCCGGCTTTAAGGGTGTAGCTAATGAACCGCCGGAGGCATCACATGTGCCAAAGGCTATGGTTCGGTTTCCCCAGCAGGATTTTACCATTTTTACCTGGCCCCTAACCATTGACGGATCTCCGTTTACCCTGTGGGAAATAATGCCAAAATCAATTGCCGAACAGATTGCTAAAGCCTTCGGTGCTACGAACCCGAGTGCTGATGCAGGAATGGCTGCAAACCCTCAGATGGCTGGTCAACAAATGCAGGGCATGCAGGGCATGCAAGGCATGCAGGGTATGCAGGGCATGCAGGGCATGCAGGGCATGCAGATGGGCGGCATGCAGGGCATGCAGGGCATGCCCGGTATGCAGGGACAGATTATGGGTATGAATCCTAATGTTCAGTCAGTACAGTTTCCTAATTTACAATACGCCTCGATGGGTGCCGAGCAGGGTAATATCGGCCTGATCATGGACGTTTATATGGAGATGACCGTAGAATTGGGGCGTACCCGAAAGGTCATCAAGGAAATTCTTGGTATGGGCGAAGGTACTATTATCGAGCTGGACAAACTTGCCGGTGAACCCGTTGATATTCTGGTAAACCATAAACCGATTGCAAAAGGCGAAGTTGTAGTTATTGATGAAAATTTCGGTGTACGTGTAACCGAGATTTTGTCTCCGGTGGAACGCGTTAGCGATATGTAGTTTTTTTTCGGGGTGGGGGGAACATGCAATTCAAATTCACCGCACACAGGACAGTTTTTGTCCTGTTCTGTGTATTTACTGCGTTTTACGGGGTTTTACCCCTGGTTTCACAGGAAGCTGCAACTCCGGGCGATGCTGCAACCCGGGGCACAGCTGCAACAGCAACTGCAGACCGCCTTGCTGTTGACGAAACTACCCTCCGGTTCAATCCTGATACTGAAGCTGCGGGGAACCCTGCAGCTGCCGGTCCTGCCTCAAATTTGTGGCTTTTTGTACGGATGGTCCTTGTTCTGGCCATTGTCTGTCTGGGAATCTACGGGCTGATTGTCTTTCTCCGAAAAAATTCAACTGCCTCGGCTGCTTCGGATCCCTGGCTCAAGTCGGTTGCTTCAATTCCTTTACCGGCTGGCAAATCTGTTCAGGTTGTTACTATTGGTGGAAAGGCTTTTTTGATCGGAGTAACAGATCACGCGGTCAACCTTTTGTGCGAGCTTACTGATCAGGAAATAATCGACGCAATGAATCTTGATGCAGACCGGCAGTCTGCGATCCCCGGTACAGATTTTGCAGCTCTGCTTGGCCGTTTTTTCCCGAAACTAAAAAATATGCATTCTTCCCCGGACAAGGGTTCATCTTCGAGCTCTTTTTCTTCTTCATTGCAAAATGGGGAATTTCTTAAAAACCAGCGGGAACGGCTGAACCGCCGGGAGAACCCGGATCAAAACGGGAGATCTGAATGAAAAAGGATTCAGATTCCCGCAAACGAAGCATCAAGTCCTTTTTGCCCGCAGTTTTGTTCTGTATACTGTTCTGGATGGCAGTATCACCGGTACTACTGGCTGCACAAACTGCAGGAGGATTCCCGGCAGGAACCGCTCGCGGTACAACTACGATGGACGCAAACAGACAGGCGACACGGGTACCGTTCATCAATTTTGAAATACGGGAACCCACAAGCAATCAGGAAGTAGCTCTTTCGATACAGGTTCTGCTTCTTTTAACCCTGATATCTCTGGCTCCAAGCCTTATGATATTGACTACCAGCTTCCTCAGACTCTCCATTGTTCTGGATTTCATCAAACGTGCATTGTCCTTGCAGCAGGTTCCTCCTACCCAGGTCCTTAACGGTATCGCCCTGTTTTTAAGCCTCTTTATCATGTGGCCGACCTTTAACCAGATATATACCAATTCGTTTCGCCCCCTGGCTGACGGCGAGATTAATATAGAAACAGCTTATGTGGAGGCAGAACGCCCTCTTCGGCTTTTTATGTACCGTCAGATGGCCCGTGATACCGGCTATATTGCCATGTTTATGTCAATGGCCCGACTTGAAAAACCGGAAACCCTGGCCGATGTACCTACCTGGGTTCTTATTCCTGCTTTTATACTTCATGAGCTTACAGCAGCATTCAAGATAGGCATATTCTTGTATATACCGTTTATTATCGTTGATATGGTTGTGGCCAGTGTCCTGATGTCCATGGGTATGATCATGCTTCCTCCGGTACAGATTTCCATGCCGTTTAAACTTATCCTGTTCGTTCTGGTAGACGGCTGGGCCCTGTTGACCACCCAGTTGTTTAATTCCTTCAGTTAGAAGGGGTCTGTTATGCAGTGTGTACAGAAAGGGAGGTAACACATGACTTTAGGAATGGTCGTATCATTAATTCGCGGCGGTGTTTTCCAGATCTTGATGCTGGCTTCTCCCATTTTGTTTGCAGCCCTTACCGTCGGTCTGGTTATTGCAATATTTCAGGCGACTACCTCGATACAGGAACAGACCCTTACCTTTGTACCCAAAATACTTACAATTCTTGGCATGTTGGCCCTCCTTGGAGGCTGGATGTTTTCCTCTCTCAGGGATTATACCATTCAGCTGTTCAATATGATTCCGCAGCTGGTTCAGTAACGGATAATGAGTCCCTTCGACGATCTGTTGTCACGTGCACCTCTTTTTTTTCTGGTTGCAGCCCGCATATTTGCCATGATTTTAACAACCCCTCTCCTTGCTACCCAGGCGGTTCCCCGTGTGGCAAAGATCGCCCTGGCCGGCCTTGTTGCATACATGGTGCTACCCCAGGCCTATCCTGCCGGCTGGGATGTCCCCCCACTGTCTTTACATTTCGCCTTGCTGGTAATAGGTGAAGGTCTGATCGGTGCAATGACAGGCTTTATGATAAGCATAATTTTTGCTACCTTCAGTTCCGCAGGCCAGTTTTTTTCATATCAGATGGGCTTCGGTGCATCCGAGGTATACGATGCCCTCGCACAGATAGAAAACCCACTGATGGGCCAATTCCTCAATCTTGTTGCGATGCTTGTGTTCTTGCAGATACGCGGTTTCCAGACCCTCTTCCTCGGCGGGATTCTGCGCAGTTTTCAGGCGGTGAACTGTTTTATTCTGCTGGAAAGTCAGGACATCCTGGCTACCTTTTTTATTAACGGACTGAGCACCCTTTTTTTAAATGCGATGATCATCGCGTTTCCGCTTGTGGGGACACTTTTTTTGATTCATGTAACCATGGGTCTTTTATCCAAGGCGGCACCACAGATGAACCTTCTGTCCGAAGGTTTCCCCATCACGATTATGGTCACTTTTTTTCTTATGGTTGTGACTATTCCGCTTATGATTAACCTCTTTACCCAGATAATGGACGAGGGCTTTCGGGCCTTCGAACAACTTTTATCAGCCGCTGGAAGGCAGATTCCATGAACAGCCTCCCTGGTTTTCAAGATCCGTTGTATCCGTCCTGTGTACCGCCCGTATATCAGAAACCGCTGTTAAACCGGATTGATTTGCAGTGGTTCGCTGCCGAGGATGAAGGCCGCACAGAAGATCCGACTGATTTCAAGCTCCGTAAAGCCCGTGAAGAAGGACGTGTTGCAAAAAGCCAGGATCTTAACGGAGCTTTGGTGCTCCTGTTCGGTGTAATCACCCTGCTGATTATGGCGCCTTCCATGTTGAGTAATCTTGCAGAAATGCTTCGTTTCTTTTTTTTGCGCGCAACCGAACTGGAGCCAGATAATCCTGTCATTTTTCGGGTTTTTGTTACTTACTTTTTGCGGCTTTTTTTGCCCATTGCGTTTACAGCGGTAATCGCAGGGATTGCCGGAAACCTGCTGCAAAACGGGGGCTTTCTGTATTCCGTAAAACCCATTACCCCGAAATTCGACAAGATCCTTCCCAAAATAGGACAATGGCTTAAACGATCCTTTTTTTCGGGCGAGGGGCTTTTTAATCTTGCAAAGTCCCTTTTTAAGGTAGGTATCCTTGCAGCAACGGCTTTTTTTACTATACGCGCTCAGCTGCCTGCCCTGATAACAACCCTGACTGCCGGCTTCTGGCCAAGCATAGCCTTTGTATCAGGAATCGCAGGGCGGATGCTATTGACTGCTGCCATTCTTTTTCTGGTTCTGGCGATACCGGATTATGTTTTTCAGCGGCGGCAGTTCATTGAATCCTTGAAGATGACCAAGCAGGAAATCAAGGAAGAATACAAACAGCTCGAAGGTGACCCGCTGGTTAAAAGCCGACTGCGGCAGCGCATGCGAGAAATTTTAAGCCAGAATATGGCGGTTAATGTTCCAAAAGCCGATGTTGTCATTACAAACCCTACCCACTTTGCCATAGCCATGCAGTGGGACCGTGCTACCATGCGAGCTCCGATGTGCACCGCAAAGGGCTCAGACAACCTGGCTTTGAGGATCAGGGAGCTTGCCCGCGAAAGCGGCGTTCCTGTGGTAGAAAACAAGCCGCTGGCCCGTGCTCTCTATGCGGAAGTCGAAATTGGTGATATGATACCTGATGAGTATTACCAGGCTCTGGCTGTAATTTTGGCCAGGGTCTACGCGCTCGATTCCCGAAAAAAAAGCACTGTTCAAGGAACCTGGTAAACGGCAATGGCGGAAAAAGAGCTATCAATCAACAAAGCGGACATCCTCGTAGCGCTCGGCGCCGTTATGGTGGTTCTGATGCTGATTATACCGCTTCCGGCCCCCTTGCTCGACTTGTTGATGGCAATGAACCTGATTTTAAATCTTTTGGTCCTGCTTATCGTTCTGTATACAAAACGGGCTATTGATTTTTCAGTCTTTCCTACAGTCCTGCTGGTACTGACTGTCTTCGGCCTCGGTCTCAATGTTTCTTCTACCCGGCTTATCCTGACACAGGGGCTCAAATTTCAGGGCCGCATGGTACGTGCCTTCAGCACCTTCGTTATCGGCAGTTCAGGAACGGACGGGCTTATCATAGGCTTTGTTATCTTTATCATACTGATTGCGGTACAGGTTTTTGTAATCACAAAGGGTTCCACCCGTATCGCAGAGGTCGCAGCCCGCTTTACCCTGGACGGAATGACAACCAAGAATATGTCCATAGAGTCGGAATACAACGCCGGCCTTATTACCGAAGATGAAGCCCGGACCAAAAAAGAAGATGTTAAAAAGGAATCTGATTTTTACGGTTCAATGGACGGTGCCAGTAAATTCGTTTCGGGTAACGTCAAGATCGGTATTTTTATTACCGTAATAAACCTTGTTGCAGGACTTGTTATCGGAATGACTATCCGCAAGGAACCGTTCGGTCAGGCCCTTGCAAACTACGCCTCCTTAACCATCGGAGACGGACTGTTAAGCCAGCTGCCATCTTTGTTGGTATCTGTTGCCACCGGTCTGATTGTCACCCGTGCTGTTTCAAGCGGTACCTTCGGTTCGGATATCGCCGAACAGTTCTCGCGCAACGCCTGGGTGTTTTTTATCGGTTCGGCAACCCTGCTTGCCATCAGCTTTGTTCCCGGCTTTCCCTGGTACATCCTTATTCCGCTTGCCGGAGGCATGGCCTGGATCGGCTTTCACCTTCGCAAGCGTGAAGCCGCAAGCTTTAAAAAATCACTCGAGAAAGCCCAGCAAAAAGAGACGGAAAAAACCGGCGATCACCATTCAGATGTCAGTCCGGTTGTTCCGCTGGATCCTCTTTCTCTTGAACTGGGTTATGGTCTTATTCCCCTTGTCGACAAGGACAAGGGGGCCGAGCTTTTGGAGCGAGTCACCCGCATCCGCCGCGAGTCTGCCCTGGATCTTGGTCTGGTTGTGCCGCGCATCCGCATTATAGACAACATGCGTCTTGAACCGAGCGAATATTGCTTCAAGATCAAGGGTGTGGAAGTTGCCCGCGGCCGCATCCGTATGGGCTGGTATCTGGGTATTAACCCCGGTGGCGTTACAGAAGAGCTTCCCGGCGAAAAAACAACTGATCCTGCCTTCGGCCTGCCGGCTATCTGGATAACCGATGAAACTCGCGAGCGTGCCGAGCGCGCGGGCTATACCGTTGTCGACCCTCCGTCAATCATCGCCACGCATCTTACCGAGGTCATAAAACGTCACGCGTCCGAAATTCTCGGCCGTCAGGAAGTGCAGTCAATCATCGACACCATCCGCAAGGATTATCCTGCTGTTGTTGAAGAAGTGCTTAAATCCTGCCAGCTGGGCGAGATTCAAAAGGTCCTGCAGGGTCTGCTTCGCGAACAGGTTTCAATACGTAATATGGTTGTGATACTGGAAACACTGGCCGATTACCGGCCGGTGACCCGCGATACCTCTGTGTTGATTGAAAAAGTACGTCAGTCCCTGGGCAGGCAGATCTGCCTGCAGTATGCAGATTCTAACCGTACCCTGCATGTACTGACTATCGAACCGGGACTGACCCAAAAAATTGTCGATAGCCGGGTTGATACGGTAAACGGTCCCGTTGCGGCCCTTGAACCTGTTGTACAGCGCTCATGGATTCGCTCCCTGGTCCAGACTGTTTCACAGGTACAGCAATCCGGCTATCTGCCGGTGATTCTGTGCCCGGAAGAAGCACGTATTCTGGTAAAATCCTCCACAGAACGGGAGATACCCGATCTGGTGGTCTTGTCTGTTCCCGAGATAGCCAGCGATGTTCGCGTCGAGGCTATCGGTGAAATAAAGCTTGCTGGAACGTGATAACGGGAAGGTGAAATGGATATTTTGACAGAGCAGGCTGCAACGTATGATGAATGTTACTCGCGTATTGTAAAACGGTACGGTCAGAATGTTTCAATTTTGCGGCATCAAAAAATTCGTCATGGCGGATTTCTCGGTTTTTTTGAAAAGGAAGGGATCGAGATCAGTTTTATTCTGAACCGCGCGGCCGATCGCTGGTCAGGCCCGGCTGCAGCCAACCCGGCGGGACCTGTCCGTTCTCCTTCTTCCCATGGGCCTGCCTCACAGGGGCATGCCGGAGATTTCATTGAAGAAAAGAAACGCATCCTGCGAAACGCAGTAGAAAAGTCGCCTGAACTTGCCGAACGCATTGGCCCCCGTCTGGCCGAACTGGAGCGCATGCCGCGTTCAAACGCCTCTTACGGCGGCTTTGTCCCGACTTCTGCAGCCTCCGCTCCTGCAGGACAAAACAATCCTGACCTTCAGCAGATTCTGAAAGCAGTTCAGCAGATTGGAGAACAGATAAACCGGAAAAATGATGAAGAGCAGATTGATTCACTCGAGCATGAAACGATAACCCGTCTTGAAGCCCTGTTCGAGTTGAACGATTTTACCTCATCCTATACCAAAAGCATGATAGCCCGCGTAAAGAAAGAATTTTCCCTGGATGAACTGGCACATTTCGATACTGTTCAGGAAGAGGTAGTCGCCTGGATAGGCGAGTCAGTCCGTCTGTGGGATGGACGTTCAACGGCAAGACCCCGGATTATTGTGCTTGTCGGGCCAACCGGTGTCGGAAAAACAACTACAATAGCAAAACTTGCCGCTTCCTACGTGCTTGCGGCATCAAAAGGTTCAAGACCCCTTAAAGTTCACATCATAACTATCGATAATTATCGTATCGGGGCAATACAGCAGATCGAGATTTACGGAAACCTGATGAATATTCCGGTTTCCCGGGCGCAAAACCAGGAAGATCTTGAAAAACTGATTGCCATGTATTCCCAGGATGTGGACATTATTTTGATTGACACGATCGGAAAAAGCCCGCGGGATTACAAGCGTATTGCCGAGATGCGTTCGTTTCTTGATGCTACCGGACCGGTATCCGAGGTGCACCTTGCAATGAGCGCTTCTACCAAAACGAGCGATATGCGTGAAATTATCCAGCAGTACGAAACCTTCGGGTATGGTTCAGTAATTGTGACAAAGTGCGATGAAACAACGCGGGTCGGCAACATTATCAGTGTCCTGAACGAAAAACAAAAGGCGGTCTCGTATATAACGACCGGTCAGCGGGTACCCCATGATTTTGAACAGGCAACAGTAATCAGTTTCCTGAAAAACCTGGAGGGTTTCAACATCAACCGTATCAAGCTGGACAAGCAATTTCCCGTAACTGAACGATTGTTCCAATGGAGTTAACAAATGGAAGACCAGGCGGCTGAACTGAGAAACCTGATGAAAGACCGCAGTGCCGGTATGAATGATTCTTCTGCGGCTGTGGCTGCGTCCGGAGTAATGGGTGCAAGAACAAACAACAAGACCCGAATAATAACTGTTACCAGCGGTAAAGGCGGTGTGGGTAAAACAAATATCGCTACAAATCTGGGTATTGCCTATGCCCAGATGGGTAAAAAAGTAATTGTTATAGATGCTGATCTTGGCCTGGCCAATGTTAACGTCATGATGAATCTTATTCCGCAATATAACCTGTATCACGTTATACGCAAACAAAAAAAGATGAGTGAAATCATTCTTGATACAGATTACGGCATAAAACTGGTGGCAGGTGCGTCAGGGTTTTCCAAAATTGCAAACATGACAGAGGAAGAACGCAATGCTTTTATCAGCGAAATGTATACCCTGTCCGATGCCGACATCATCATTATCGATACCAGTGCGGGTGTTTCAAAGAATGTTCTCGGTTTTGTTGCTGCCGCCGATGAGGTAATCATAATTACCACGCCCGAGCCTACTGCCATTACCGACGCCTATGGTATTATCAAGATTATTGCCACCGAGGTTGAAAATCTTAATATCAATCTTAAAATGATTGTAAACCGTGTTGGAACTGCAATGGAGGGCAAGCGTGTCGCAGACCGCATGATTTCTATTGCCGGTCAGTTTCTTAACCTCAAGGTCGAATATCTGGGATTTATTTATGAAGATCCGCTGGTGCCCCAATCTGTTCTGCGTCAGCGTCCTTTTATGATTGTAGATCCCAGGGGAAAGGCCTCTGTCTGTCTTCGTCATATCGTATCACGAATCGAAAAAACCGAATTTTCGGAACAGGAAGGCTTTGGACGCTTTGTCCGCAAACTTTTTGGTCGTTCCTGGAGCTGAAACACTGCACACAGCCATACGTGCAGGATGCCGACGTCCGACAGTATGTGTCCTCTTAAAAAAACCTTGACCAGACAGGATTTTTCGCATAGTCTATATGGGGAGGGGGAAGGTCCATGTTTGAACCCAAGATTCCGGCGTTTGGTGCCCTGATCGGGTTCGCACTGTCCTTTCTGGTGGGCCTGGTCAGCGGTGCCGCAACAGGTACCGTGCTTGCCCGCGCCCTGATGATGGCTTTGTTAAGCGGAGCTCTGGTACTGGTTATTCGTCTGGTTATTGCCCGGTTCCTGCCTGAATTGCAGGAAGGTCTTTCCGAACCGGATGCGCCTGTTTCAGGTTCAGCTGTCGACATATCCATCGACGGGGATTCGGTAGATTTCAACCCCTATGCATCTTCGCCTGGCGGGGATGAAGGTTTGGGTCAACCGGTTCCGGACTTCCTGGCAGCCCGGCCGCAGCGCGATACCTCCGCGGGAGGCGATCAGGGAATAGTTTCCGGTGATAGTGTTGAATCATTGGAAGATGCTTCCGGCGAGAACACGGATGCTGGAAGTTCTGCCGCGCCGGGTACAGACAGACCTGCTTTTACCGGAAGCGGTTCATCTGTTTCAGGATCTGCAGGCACAAAACGGCAGGTTGATCAATCGGCACATACGCTGCCGAAGGTTCCGGCCGGTTCTCTTGATTCTCTTCCGGATATGGAAGATTTTCAGGCCGCCAAACCGGCTGCTGAATATGAGGACCCGGAAGGCGAACCAAGTAATCCCAATCTGGTATTCAGAGAGGGGCTTTTTTCGGCTCCGGCCCTGGAGGATTCTTCTGTAGAATCACAAACCATGGCCAAGGCTATACGGACTATGCTTTCGCGCGATACGCAATGATTGAATAACAAAGGGTGTGGTAAATGGGGAACGCGCTATTGGAGCAAAAAACCGAAGAAGAGCTGTGGCTCGATTATAAAAAAAACCGTGATCCTGCGATCCGCGAGTTTTTTATCAAACAATATGCTCCTCTTGTAAAATATGTGGCAGGCAAGGTTGCGGTCGGTATGCCGAGCAACGTGGAATTCGATGATCTTGTAGGATTCGGCGTCTTCGGACTGCTTGATGCAATTGATAAATTTGATCCGGATAAAAACGTAAAGTTCAAAACCTATGCTGTTACCCGTATTCGCGGTTCAATTTTTGACGAACTGCGCTCTATTGACTGGGTTCCCCGTTCTGTTCGTCAGAAAACCCGTGAAATTGAAGACGCAATCGTACGTCTTGAATCAAAACTGGGACGCACAGCAAGCGATGCCGAGATAGCCGGCTCCCTTGGCGTTACCGAGGAAGAATTCCAGCATACACTTTTCAAGATTTCCGGAACCAGTGTGATGAGCTTGAATGATGTCTGGTACGCCGGCGATGACTCTGAGCGCATTTCCATTGGTGACAGCATTGAGTCACCTGCTTCCTTAAACCCTGATGTAATAGTTGAACGCGAAGAGATAAAACGGGTAATTGTTGAGGCTATTAATGAACTGCCCGAAAAAGAAAAAATGGTGCTTGTATTATATTATTACGAGGACCTGACACTTAAGGAAATCGGACAGGTTCTCAATGTAACAGAATCCCGGGTATCTCAATTGCATACCAAGGCTAATCTGCGTTTGCGCGCCAAGTTGACCAATATTCGCAAGGGAATTCTGTAGCATCGGGGAGGAACTCATGGTCGGGCTTGACAAGATACGCGAGGCAATGGCTCAACGGCTTGAAGATGATCAGTCCCGTGTTTTTGTCGAGGTTACCGGCGATACCCTTGATGAAGCACTGGCAAATGCCTCAATCCAGCTTGAAATTCCGGTAAAGGAACTCGATTATGAGGTGCTTCAGCGCGGCTCCAACAGCATACTCAGTCTGAAAAAGAAAAACTGGTTTATCCGTGCCTATGAAATGCAAAAACGCCGTCGAAAGCGTGCGCAGGAACTGTTGGCAAAACAGGCCGAAGATTCAGCTGCCTCTACAGGCCCTGTTATTGAGGACCGTAATGGCGATGCGTTTGTGTATTGTGCACCGGATGGTGTGTATCTGAAGGTCATTTCTCCAAGCGGTAACGGCGTGTCTATCGGCCCGCGTGATGCACTGGAACGGTTCCGTGAACGAGGATTGACCGGGATAACGGAAGACCAGATTTCTTCTGTTGTAAAAAAAGCGGCAGGCGATTTTGTTCGTGTTGCCCCCTATAATCACAATCCCGGAAACGACGCGATGATGAGCGTTGACATTACCGATCAGGAAATGCGGGCCTGGCTGTATGCAACACCTCCCGGTCCGGGCGGTGCAGATCTTTCTGCAGATATGATTATTGCCTTCCTGAAAAATAACCGTATTGCTGCTGGTATTGACGAAAGCCGGGTCCGCGACTTCCAGGATCGACCTGTGTATCGTCAAAACTATCTTGTTGCCGAAGGTATCAAGCCCCAGGACGGTGAGGACGCCAAAATTATTTATAACTTTGAAGTTGACCGTTCAAAAATTCGTCTGAAGGAGACTGCATCCGGCAAGGTAGATTTCAAGGAACTGAATCTTGTTCAGAATGTTGTGGAAGGACAGCCTTTGGCGCAAAAAATACCGGCAGAACGCGGCAAGGGCGGAAAAACGGTAACAGGTAAATATCTTGACGCTAAAAATGGAAAGGATATACCGATACCCCTTGGAAAAAATACCAAACTTGCTGAAGATGGTCTGACAATTGTTGCAGAAACAAACGGGCAGGTATTGCTGCTTAACAACAAGATTAATGTTGAGCCTGTGCTGACCATTGAAGGTGATGTAAGTCTAAAAACAGGAAATATCATGTTCCTGGGCACCGTATTTATCAGCGGCAACGTGGAAGACGGATTTTCTGTCAAGGCTTCGGGTAATATCGAGGTCAAGGGAACTGTCGGCAAGGCGGAACTCGACGCGGAAGGCGATATTGTGGTAAGTCAGGGTATTGCAGGACGCGGCGAAGGTTCCATCAGGGCCGGTAAATCTATTTGGGCAAAATTTATAGAAAACACCAAGGTTGAAGCCGGGGAGTTCGTGATTGTTTCCGACGGTATTATCAATTCTCAGGTCAGCGCCAACCGCAAGATTCTGTGCCAGGGTAAACGCGCCTCCATCATCGGCGGTCATCTGAGCGCTGCCGAAGAAATCCACGCTAAAACTTTTGGAAGCGTCGGCGGCGGGTCTGAAACGATACTCAGTGTCGGGTTTGATCCTAAAAGCAAGGAACGGCTTGATCTTCTTTTAACCAGACGTAGTGAGGCAGAACGTCAGCTTGAGGATGTCCAGCTTAATTTTACAACCCTGCAGAACTTGAAGAAACAAAAAAAGGACTTTCCTGAAGATAAAGAAGCTGCCCTCAAAAAGTTTGGTGAACGGCAGTACATCCTGCAAACCGAACTCGAGGAATTGAATTCGGAAATAAATCATATTCAGGATTATCTGAACACCCTTAAAACAAAGGGAAAGATATCAGCTTCTGTAAAGGTCTTTGCGGGCGTGAAGATCGTAATTCGTGATGTCAGTGAAGAGGTGAAGACCGACTGCAAGGCTACGACCTTTTTCCTGGAAAACGGCCTGATCCGTTACGGCAAATATCAGGGTGCGGATGATGACATGAAGAGGGTGCCCAGTGGGTATTCAGCCAATTGACCTTCAGACCTTATATGCCCAGCTTGATAAGGTTGGAAAAACTCAGGGAGCCCAACAGCAGGCAGCTCAGGCTGCTCAGGATTCCCAGCAGGCGGCAAACAGATTAAAGGCCGAGCAGCGTGCAACTACGGTTCAGGAGACAGAGGCCGGAAGTGAACAGACCGGCAAGATCAGGGATCGCGATGAACCTGCCGAGGATCGTGGAGACCCTTCCAAACGTCATAAGGATGAACATACTCCAGCTGATGATCCCTCCGCACCGGAACCCGAAATTATACGTGATCCGGCCCTCGGAAACCGGATTGACCTGAGCGGGTAGGGGTATGCATCCGGCACTGTTGGTCCTGCTTTTTATTCTCAATTATCTCATCCTTTTGGTTCTTTTTTTGATCATCCGCAAAAAACTTGCACCCTCACGAGTCCTTGCTTCTATCCGTACCGAGCTTGAGGCCCTGATTCTGGATCTGGAACGTGAGGCCGACAGGGATGTTCAGCTTCTTGAAGAAAGGAGCCGTCAATTACGTGCTCTGCTGGATGAAGCTGATAAACGAATTCTCTTGTCCCGGCAGGAGGACTCAAAACGAAGGCGACAGGATGAAGTCCTTATCCGGTTAAAAACCCCTCAGGATCAGGGCGAGCTTTTTAACCAGTCTGCCAAACCCTCCGAATCCGGACAGGATGATTCTCCTCCGGTACAGAAAGAACCTGAACGGCAGGAAAAGACCAGCCGAAAGACTGCATCGGTCGAAGTCTATGACCTCCCCCGGATCCGCCGAAGTGTCCAACAGATAGAACCGGAAATCCCCTTGCGTGATAAGGTTATTGCTCTTGCACAAAAGGGTATCTCGGCCGAGCTGATTGCAGCACGGTTATCAATGCCGCTTGGTGAAATTGAACTGATTTTGTCTCTCTATAGTTGACTTCAGTCCGTGCATAAGCACAGCACTTCCCGTGAAGGCTTAAAAACATTGTTCTTGTTTAGCTGACTGTCAAGTCTTTTCGTACTATGTCGATATTCAAGGTAATGGTATCCACAGAACGATGTTATAAGGATCCTTCTTCTCAACTTATTGACCGCATACAATCCCGTGGCGAGTACTGGTATGTACTCAGGAGCTGTGATCGTCGTCCAAAATTTCTTGCCGAGCCTGCTGTTCAAACCCGGCTTCGCTTTCTGTTGGCGATTATTGAAGCACGAGCTGTAGTTCTTGATGCTTCCATTCACAGCGATTCCAGCTGGCTGTCTTTGACCGTTGTGTGTGTGTCATCTCTTGATCCGGGAAAAGCTTCAGCGGTATTCCGGAAAATTGTTCCGCACGCAATAGTCGAACAGATTTCTGCTGTTGACCCACAGCTGCTAAAAAAACATTTGCATTCTGCTGCAACCCCGCCCTGGATGCCCGCCCTCGATGTGCTTGAAAATTCACGGGATATCCTTTTTACCCTTTTGTTGGAGTATCGCTATCTTCTTGCAGGAAACCCGCAGACAGTTCCTGATCGTCCCGCAATGCAAAATACGTGTGCACGTCGTTTAAATGATCAGTCTTTGTTTTTTAATCTCCTGTTTTTTGAACGTTCCGGAGTATTGTTCTCTGTCCCTGAATTTCAGGTTGAAAAAATAGAAAATAAAAACCTGTATACAGGTGAACAATGGGGCGGTATGAGCATCGGTTTTGATGATGTACTGTGGACAAGTCCGGTCTCGGCAGCTGAGCTTCGGGTACTTGGACGTACCGATACAGCCGGGCACTGTCATTCAAGTGCGATAATAGACGGTCGTTCTGTTGATTTTGTTTTGATTGTTCCGGGCTTTTTGTAACAAAGGTTTTGTATATAAAATTAAAAAACGTGTACCAATGGACGTAACATACCCCCTGAAAACAGATTCTTCAGGGGGGCACATACAGTTTGGAGTGTTACATCTGGAAGCGAAGCCCCAGATTTGCTCCCCAGTTTTCGGTTGTAAAATTATACATACCGGTCAGATCAATCCTGATAACCGCTATATTAAATGATGTTCCTCCGAAAACTCGTGCACCAAACAGATCATCTGATCTTGAGCTTTGTTCTCCCGCAAGTTCCCAGGTGGAAGACGAAACGGCTTTATATACACCTGCTCCTGCATATGGTGTTACTATAAAGAATTTTTTTGAAACCTGACCCTTTAATTCATATACTGTGGTCCTGAAAGTCGATTCCAGTTCCTGGTCGTTGATGGAAATCCATGTACCCAAATCAGCCAGATCTTCCAGATTGAAGTTATAGGTTAATTCTCCTTCAATGTGCGAAACACCTAACCCCAGACTGATATTCGGAAGAACCAGGTTTTGCTTAAGAATTGCATAGCGAATATCAGCTGCAAGATTTATGTAGCCAAAACTCAAATCATCTATCCGGGTTGTCGGTACAAGACCAATTCTTACACCTGCGTCAAAAGGCAGAACAAAACCTCCTACCCTGGCTTCAAGTGCATAATTTGGCAGAACGAGGTATTCCAGGGGCAGAGAATCGTCAACCTGTTTGAGGGCATCTTTAAGACCGGCAGGATTAAACCTTGTCACACCTGCTGCAAGACCTATTCCAAAATGCGGCGGAATTGATACGATCTGGCCTATATGCGCATCGGACCAAATACCCCCGACAATACCGCTATCCGGCAGGGCTGTATTAAGGTCTACAAGGAAATCATCCAGGGAGCTTATAAACTCGGTTTTGGTTTGAGCAGAAACCAGAGCCACCATCAAAACAAGAGCAATACATAAA
This sequence comes from uncultured Treponema sp., assembly GCA_964641135.1. Classification (GTDB taxonomy): domain Bacteria; phylum Spirochaetota; class Spirochaetia; order Treponematales; family Treponemataceae; genus Teretinema. Next base: position 17,468 of record CAZXJV010000019.1, read on the forward strand.
GCAAGATGCTTTTTCATAGAAAGCCTCCTTCGAACAATATAACCCTTTTTACTATTGTTTTCAATTTTTACAGCCTGCTGCTCTATCACAGGAAAATTGTCAAAAAAAGTTGCTTTTTTACCCTCCCTATTGACACTTTTTGTTATCCCGTATATAAATCTTTCAACACGCCGTTGTAGCTCAGTTGGTAGAGCAATGGACTGAAAATCCATGTGTCGACAGTTCGATTCTGTCCGACGGCATATAAAAACTGCAATCAAGCACACGAAAAACAGGGCATCTGAAGTCACCAGACTTGTCAGAGGCCCTTTTTTTATTGTATCTTCTAGTTTTGCCGGGGGTCATCATGATTGCCGCTTTTTACGTACATCAATCCGATGCTCTTCCAGTTCTGCCGTTCAATAATGAGGCTCCTTCGCCGCACGTTGTATGGTGCAGACATTCAGATACCCTTATTGTTCCGGTACCTGAAGGAACAACACATCTGATAATCATGCCGAACGGAACCCGCACTGATCATGCCCAATTACTGTATCTTGCCGGATACATTGCAGGTTCCAGAATCCCTGCAGTCTTATATGCTGCTGAATCGGGATATTCAGTTCCCGAGGGTCTTTTTTCACAAATACACGTTTTACATTCAGTAACTGCACTGTGCGACTGGCTGTATTCAATGCACGTACAGTATTTGCGGGATACTGAACTTCGTGTTGCCCGCGAGCAACTTGCAGAAAAGGGATTTGCCTGTACGTCACAAGGCTTTGTGGAAGCGGTCCGTCAGGGTGATTCAGATGCTGCAGCCTTATTCTTGCAGGCCGGTTTTTCTGCTGACAGTTGCGATGAACGCGGGATTTCAGTATTAAGCCATGCTGTGCGGGCCCAGTTACCGCTGCTTGCAGAAATGCTATTGGCTTCGGGTGCGGATTTAAATAAACTGGCGAGCGACCGTCTGTATTCACCCTTGATGGATGCTGTGCAAAAAGGTGATCTGGCAATGGTCAACCTTCTTTTATCAAAGGGAGCGGATACATCTTTGCGTAGCCGTGATGGTCAAACTGCCTTGATCATTTCGGTAGGCCAGGGCAGCAAGGAGATAGCTGCCTTGCTGTTGAGGTACGGTGCTGACCCCGCTGTAAAGGACAACCTGGGGATGGATGCCTCCGGGTACGCACGATTATTTCATAATGATTCAATGAGCGAGCTTTTCACAAACGGGTCATTATGATACACTGTTCTGTATGATTCGAATTGTCTGTACCGGCGGAGGCACCGGCGGTCATATATTTCCCGGTATAGCTGTAATCGAGGAACTTCGTTCTCTTGGTGTAACTGATATTATCTGGATCGGGGCGCGATCCGGAATGGACCGCACGCTGGTCGGTTCTGCAGGTGTTCCCTTTATAGGAATCCCGTCAGGGAAACTGAGACGATATTTTTCTCTTTTAAATTTTTTGGATCTGTTTAAAATTGCGGCGGGCCTGATCTGTTCTTTGTATCATCTGTTTCGCCTGCGGCCGGCTCTTGTTTTTTCCAAGGGCGGTTTTGTCAGTGTTCCTCCCTGTCTTGCTGCGCGTATATTGGGTATTCCTCTTGTAACACATGAATGTGATTTTTCGCCGGGGCTTGCAACCCGGATTAACGCCCGTTGGGCAAAAGCAGTGTTTGTGACCTATCCCGAAACCATACAGTGGTTTTCTCCCCGTATAGCTGCACATTCCGAGGTAACCGGAAATCCTGTACGCGGTGTTTTTTATAGTGCTAACCGTGAACGGGGCCTGAATTTTTTGGGATTCATCGATAACAGCCTCCCTCTTTTGCTGGTTCTGGGAGGCAGCCTGGGATCCCGACAAATCAATGAATTGATTTATGCTGATCTGGAATATCTTGCCCGTTTTTTCAGGGTTGTTCATCAATGCGGTTCCAATGATAGCGAATTTGATGTTTCTGTTCTTCCGCATCAGGTACAGGATCGCTATCGGCGCCTTCCTTTTATCGGTGCCGAGATGCCCGATGTCCTTGCCGCATCAGATCTGGTTTTGGCGCGTTCAGGTGCCGGAACGGTCTGGGAATGTGCTGTTTTGGGTAAACCCATGGTGCTGATACCTCTTGAAAAAGGAGCCTCACGGGGTGATCAGCTGGAAAATGCACGCTGGTTTGAACAACGCGGAGCAGCGATTGTGCTGTCAGGTTCCAGCGTTACTTCAGAAAATCTCCGCACGGTTTTACTGAAGGTTCGTGACGATACCCGGATGCCCCATGCAAGCGCAGCCATCGCTGCCGGCCGTCCTGCAGCACTGGCAGCTGCACGGCTGGTACAGCTTGCAGGAGGCTGAACCGATGACCCTGACTCCTCTTGACCTGGTGTTAAGTGCCATTCTGATTTTATTGATTGTGCGGGGTACCATGCTTGGTTTTATTGCCGAGTTCTTTTCCAAAGCGGCAGTCATAGCAGGTACCCTGTGCGCGGTTCTTTTTTATCGTAGAGTCGCGCCCTATGCTGCAGCTATAACAGGTTCCGAACAGTTTTCGGGATTGACGGCGTTTCTGGTTTTATTTTTGTTGGTCTATCTCATAATAAAATATATCCAGCATCTTGCAGGTTCTGCTTTTGAGAACGAATCAATGAATAATCTTGATAGAGCAATGGGCTTTTTTTTGGGTATAGCCGAAGGCATAATTGTGATTGTTCTCATACTGATTGTACTGCGAATTCAACCATGGTTCGACACCGGATCCCTGATTGCAGAAAGTCTTTTTGCTTCGGTTCTGGAACCCTTCATACCGGCACAGGCATTCCGGATACCCGTTTTTTCTGGAGGATAACACTGTAATGTACGATAATCTGGTAGACCAAAACGCGGGATTGCTGTTGAGCGAAGATATCCGCGGATCAAGATTGCCTCCGGCTCTTTTATTTTCAGGTACATCCTGTGCCGGAAAATTGACAGCAGCCCTGGAAACGGCTCGTGTATTATCCTGTCAAAATAGTAAAGCAGACTGGAATTGTTCCTGTTCTGCCTGTTCAATGCATCGATCCCTGGAGCATCCTGATCTGTTATTAACAGGCCCCCGTGACTGCATTCCGGAGATTCATGCAGCTGCATCGAGCTGGACGCGTTGCCCGTCTCTGACAACCCGTTTCCTGTTTCTCCGTTCGATACGCAAGCTGACTAACCGCTTTACTGCTCTTGCAGGTGACATAGACGATCCCAAGCTGGAAAAGGCCCTTCCTCTGATTGCAGACATAAACAGCGATCTTGAGGACCTTGGTGAAGATCAGAAAACAGTACAGAAGATAATTGCTGCCTGTGAAAAACTATCCGCAGAGTATCTCTATGATTCCCTGCCGGTATCGCATGTACGCACAATCAATACCTGGTCACGTTTAAGTGCATGGGGAAGACAAAAAGTTGTCATCGTTGAAAATGCCGACCGGATGCAGGATAGCGCCAGAAACGCATTTCTGAAGGTTCTGGAAGAACCGCCTGCAGATGTAACGTTTATTTTAACAACAAGCCGCCGGGGAGCAGTTATGCCGACACTATTGTCGCGTGTGCGAACCTATGCTTTTGTTGATCGGCCTGAATCTGCACATGTTGATGTAATCAGACGGGTTTTTCATGACACGTCAGGGGATTGTAAAGACCTTCGTGTTTATTTCAGCCGGTTTCTTCCGGTTCCTCCGAATCGCATAGCATCAGCAGCTCGGTGTTTTTTACAGCTGGTATTACATCATGTGATTGATTCCGGGAAAAAACCTCTGGAAGCCCTGCCCGAGATTTTGGCACACGAACGTGCGGGTGACGGAAATCAGGTATGTGAGGCCTCAAGCATTCCGGAGCTCATGTCTGTTCTGAACAAGGGTAAACCTGAAGCCGTGTGGCTTTCTTTTTTAACAGCTCTGAATACGGTTTTGCGTAGCGCCTTTGTTTCCCCGGCAATGACCGCCCGCGAAACCGGGATTATGAAAAACTGGTTTTCTGCGATACGCAGCACCAGGGATGCTGTTGCTGTGTACAATCTGAGTCCGCAGCAGGCTCTTGAACGTCTGTTCGGATCGATGACCGATATAGTATAGGGTGCCTCAAAAAACGTCCAGGCCTCCCGAAAAACCGCATTGTTTATTCGAGGCAGCCTGGTAACCGGGCATTGGAAAACATCGTCAGTCTTTTCTGATTCGGGAGGTTGCTGTGCGGGAGTTTATAAGACGTGCGCTCATGAAATCAGCTCGCATGAACGGCGAGCAGATGCAAAGCCTGTTATCTCTGGTAACTGAAGAGTATGAACTACTGGATTCTGTTCTTGACTCTATTTCGACCGGTATATTGATCTGTGATTCGTTTCATATCCTGGTTCAGATGAACAAGGCTGCTACACGTATTTTACCTGTGGAATCCCATGATTCCCAGGATCGTCCTGTTTGGGATCTGATCCGGGATGTGTCGATCGCTGATTTTGTACGTTCGGTTATAGAGAATGAAGAATCGGTAACATCCGCAGATTTTTCTGTCGAGGATTTTCAGGGTGTTCGTTTTGTTACGGTTTCTGTCGCGCCTTTGGTGCGAAGCAAGCAGGTCCGGGGAACTGTTGTCACACTTGAGGATATAACCGAAAAACATAACGAGGAACTGAGAAGCCGCCGTCTTGAAAGTTTGGCCAGCTTGACCAATCTTGCTGCGACCGTTGCGCATGAAATAAAAAATCCGCTTGGCTCGATCAGTATTTATATTCAGCTGCTGCGAAAATCGCTTCTGGGCTGTTCAGCACCAGTTGAAAATGAAGAATCCTGTTCAATGGTAACCAAATACCTGGGTATTGTAGAAGAAGAAATAGAGCGGCTGAACAAGATTGTGGTTGATTTTTTGTTTGCTGTCCGGCCTATCAGACTTGAATTTCATCCGTTGTCCATTAACGAACTTGTTCGCTCATTGAGCGAATTCTTTTCACGTGAATTTGAATCATCCGGTGTCGTACTTGCAATACACATGGCTGATGATCTTCCTCTTATCCAGGGTGATGAACGATTTCTGCGCCAGATGCTCGTCAATCTGGTAAAAAATGCCCTGACTGCAACACCCGTGGGGGGAACTGTAACAATTACCACAGCAGAAAAAGATGAGATGGTTGAAATAACAGTGGTGGACACCGGGGAAGGAATACCGGAACATCTGCTGCAGAAAATATTTGAGCCTTATTTTACCACAAAAATTGATGGTACCGGGTTGGGGTTAACAATGGCCTACAAGGTTGTCAAGGAACACGGCGGTGATATTACAGTTAAATCGGTACAGGGCCAGGGTACCCGGTTTATTATTACCCTGCCGGTAATGAAGCGGGTACAACGCCTGATTGAATACGGGGAGAAAAGCAGTACATGAAATTTTCGATTGTTGTAATAGATGACGAAAAAAATATCCGTGAGGGATTGGGTGCAGCCCTCGAGATGGACGGTTATTCCGTTCTGCTTGCCGAGTCGGGAGAGCGCGGACTTGAGCTGGTAAATACCTCCGATGTTGACCTGGTCATTACTGATCTGCGCATGCCCGGTATATCCGGTGAAGAGGTTTTGCGCAAGGTTACAGCTGATTCACCCGGTATCCCCGTCATTGTTTTGACCGGACACGGTACTGTTGAAACTGCTGTTGAAGCCATGAGGTGCGGTGCATATGATTTTTTGACCAAGCCTCTTAATCTGGACCGATTATCCCTGTTGGTAAAACGGGCCTTGCAGAATCGTGAGCTGGTGCTTCAGCATCGCGAACTGGAACGGGAGGTTGAAAGCCGTAAAAGTTTTGAACAGATCATCGGGAACAGCCCGGCTATGCAAAAACTGTTTGAAGTTGTCAAACGGGTTGCTCCCACCAAGGCTTCTGTTTTGATAACAGGCGAAAGCGGTGTTGGAAAAGAGTTGATTGCCAACGCCCTGCATAATCTGTCTACCCGGGCAGATAAACCGTTTATAAAGGTGCACTGCGCCGCTCTTGCAGAAACCTTGCTTGAAAGCGAATTGTTCGGACATGAAAAGGGAGCTTTCACCGGGGCTATGGCCCGTAAACGCGGGCGGTTTGAGCTTGCACACGGCGGTACCATTTTCCTTGATGAAATTGGTGAAATAAACCAGTCTGTTCAAATTAAAATCTTGCGTGTCCTGCAGGAGCGTCAGTTTGAACGGGTAGGCGGTGAGGAATCGGTCGAGGTTGATGTCCGTGTTATTACTGCTACAAACCGTGATCTGCCTGCAGAAATCGCCGCCGGAACTTTCCGTGAAGATTTGTTTTACCGCCTGAATGTCGTCAGTATCGAGGTTCCCCCGTTGCGGGAACGAAAGGATGATCTGCCGTTGATGATCACGGCGTTTATCCGTGAATTTGCCCGGGAAAACGGAAAACGCATTGACGGCATTGATCCCCGGGCCCGTGCTGCCTTATACGCCTACGATTGGCCGGGAAATGTACGGCAGCTTCGTAACTGTATTGAAAGCGCTGTAGTTATGACCTCGGGTACCATCATCAGCCTTGATGATCTTCCCCCGTCTGTTCATCCTTCTGATGAAGCACAGTCTCTCATTCTCCCGCGGGGATTGACCATGGCAGAAGCTGAAAAGAGGGTCATTTTACATACATTGACTGCCTGCAATAACAATAAAACACGTACTGCAGAAATGTTGGGTATAGGACGGAAAACCCTTCACCGCAAGCTGGCAGAGTATGGAATGACCGGTGATGACGAGGAAGAATAAAAAGAAATTTTTCGGGCGTTCGGCAGGGGGAATGTGTTCTTCGTTTCAGGTGCTGTATCCTGTGTCAAACCACCGTTCGATGCGTCTCCATGCTTCAGTCAGTTCACGTGATCGTGCAGTTGCCCTGGCTGCAGCCTGGGGGTTCGTATGGTATCTGTCAGGATGGTTCTCCTGCAAGGCCTTTTTCCATGCTTTTTTACAGAGGCTTTTGGCTGTGCCGGGTTCAAGTCCGAGTATTCTGAAGGGAGCTTGCATCTCAAGCGGTACAGGAACCAGGGGAGGAATCTCGTTGGCAAGATTGCTTTTTTCGGAGGGGCGGGGACTTCTCTGACGGGTGTTTCCAGCCGAACGGCTGCGCCCGGTATGGGGACTCCAGGCTTCAAACGGATCATCATCATTTTGCAGGCGATCCCTCAGAATTTCTCCGAGCCGATCGTAGATCGTTTCTGCCATAACCGAAGTATAGCCAGCTTCAAAAAAACTGACAAGTGTATCTTGCACAGCTTTTGCATAATCGGTATAATATTATCGATATCAGGGCATCCCTGTTATGTTGATCGTCCAAAACGCACCACCCTGCTGACAGGCATCGATTGTGACAGTACCCTGCCATATTCTTTTTTTATGAATGCTCTTGCAAATTCTGTGCTGATGCACTTTGATTAGTATCAGTTTTCTTATGTTTTTTTTCATGGCAGGGGCAGGCAGAAATCAGGTTTGTCAGCACCTTGCTGTCATGTCGGTTTGGTCGGGAGAGACACAGCGTGAAAATTAAAAAAAGAACCTTCGGAGTGCTTTCCAGCGGTCAGAAGATGAGTCTTTATACAATAAGCAATGGAAAAATGTCATTTTCTGTGACGGATATGGGTTGTGCAATAACAAGCATCCTTTTACCCGACCCGAAATTCGGCCCTGTAGATGTGGTACTGGGTTTTTCGACTTTTGAAGGATATGCCCGTAATTATTCTTTATTCGGATCTTTGGTTGGACGCTATGCGGGACGCATCAGCGGAGCATCCTTCCCCCTTGGCGAGGAACGCTGTCAGTTGCAGGATAATGATAAGGGAAATTGTCTGCACGGCGGTTATCCAAATTTTGCAGGTCAGATATGGAACTCGGCTCCCTTTCAGTCTTTGCATGAAGCAGGTGTTCTGTTTTCCCGGACCAGTCCCGCCGGTGAACAGGGGTTCCCCGGCAACCTGGATTTACGAATTTCCGTCAGCCTGACTGATACAGATGATCTGTGTCTGCACTACCGGGCAAAGACTGATGCCCCGACTCCGCTTAATTTGACAAACCATACCTATTTTAATCTGGCCGGCTGGGGTACAGTTATGGATCATCGGCTGCAGTTATTTGCGGACCGGTACATGGAAACCGGTGCTGATCGTATTCCGACAGGGGCATTTATCGATGTAGCCGGCACTCCCTTTGATTTTCGTACACCCCGCACAATCGGCAGCCGCTTTGCAGAAGTTTCCGGCGGGTATGATCATACCTGGGAAATAAACCGTTCAGGCGAACCCCTTAATCCTGTAGCCATGATTGAAGACCCGGAAAGCGGACGGATGTTGACGGTTCATTCCACTCAACCGGCGTGCCAGTTGTACACAGCGAATCATTTTTCAAAGATTCCGGGTAAGGGTGGGGAACCCTATGATCCCGGCAGAGGCTTTTGTCTTGAGACTCAGCATTTCCCTGATTCTCCAAACAGGCCGGAGTTTCCCAATACCATTCTGCTGCCCGGGGACCGGTATCGTCACAAGACCGTGTGGCATTTTGATTACGGGAACAAACACACAGATGTGTAAAACGACAGCGCCCATGGCCCTGTAGCGGCTATGGATGCAATGAATAGACCATTTTTTTTTCAGAGGAAGAGGTGAATATGGACGTGCAACTGCAGGAACTGGTCGAGAAGATCAAAAAAGACGGTGTGGAAAGCGCTGAAGCCCGGGCAGCCGAAATAATCAGGGCTGCCGAGGATCAGGCTGCTGCTGTGCTGAAAAAGGCCCGTGATGAAGCTGAAGCAATTATTACCCAGGGCAAGGCAGAAGCAAGCCGCTCGGAAAAAGCCGGTGTGGATGCTATCAGGCAGGCTGCACGGAATTTGCTGATTGCGTTCCGCGATGGGTTAACAGCAGAACTAGATGCGCTTGTTAAAGCGGAAACTGTCCGGGCATATGATGCCGAACTCCTGAAAACAGTCATACCTGCAGTTGTGCAGGGCTGGGCTTCTTCCGGTTCGGAATCAATAGATGTGCTGCTTGGAGAAAAAAATGCTGCCGCCTTGTCGTCAAATCTGCAGGCAGCTCTTAAAGCTGAACTTGCCAGTGGTTTGACAATCCGGTCAGATTCCGGCCTTGAGGGAGGGTTCCGTATCGGTACCCGGGACGGTGCAGCTTATTATGATTTTTCTGCCGATTCAGTAGCTGAATTGTTTTCGGCTTATTTGAACCCCAAGGTTGCCGGGATTCTTAAATCAGCTGCAAAGGAGCTGTGAAGACAGTGAGCAGTTACTATTTTCTGATGGCTCAGCTGCCGGCGCTGGTGTCTGCTGCAGCCCTGCCTGTCAGTGTTGAGGCTTTCAGGGAACTGGCATTCCGGTACCTGAATGCCCGCGACCGCCGCATCCTCACCGGATTGACCCTTGAACCGGCACGGTCTGTTTTACAGACAGGTTCGGTGTTGGTGGATCGGTGGATGGAGCATGAGCGGGTATTGCGTCTTGCACTGGAACGGCAGCGTGCTGCAAAGCAAAAAAGGGATCTTCATCCGGACATATCTGCAGATGAGCTTATGGCCCGCTGGCCGGAGACTGTTCAGGCGGCACGAACAGCTGCTTCCATGGATAATCCTCTTGAAGCCGAGCTTTTTTTATACAAGATACGATCTGCACGGGTTGAAGCCCTGCGTGGAACCGATATTTTCGGCTCTGACGCAGTTTTTGCCTATGCACTCTTGTTGATGCTGCGTGAACGCAGAGATTTGTTTGAGGCGTCTGCGGGGCGCGCCGCTTATACCGCAATCTATAACCAGATACTTGGAGAATAGCATGACTGATACAAAAGGCGTGGTAGTCGGCGTTAACGGCAACATGATAAGTGTCAAATTTGACGGAATTGTTGCCCTGAACGAGGTTGGCTATGTTAAAACTGGCGGAAAGAACCTGAAGAGCGAGGTTATCCGTATTCGCGGCGACGTTGCCCAGCTGCAGGTTTTCGAGATCACCAAAGGTATTACCGCCGGTGATGAAGTCGTTTTTACCGGTGATCTTCTTGCCGTTGAGCTCGGCCCGGGACTTCTGGGTCAGGTTTATGACGGTCTTCAGAATCCGCTTCCGGAACTGGCTGCTGAAGCGGGATATTTTCTTGAGCGGGGTATTTACCTGGATCCTCTTCCTGAACAGCGAACCTGGGAGTTTACACCAGTTGTTAAAGCAGGCGATACTGTTTCGCGGGCAGAAACATTGGGAACAGTACCTGAAGGGTCCTTTTCCCATCGTATAATGGTTCCCTTTTATCTCGCCGGTACCTATACAGTCAAGTCGGTCAAGCCGGCCGGTACCTACACCATACGGGAAACAATTGCAGAACTGCAGGACAGCAAGGGTGCGGTTATTCCGGTAACCATGAGTTTCCGCTGGCCGGTCAAACGGGCTATCGATTGTTACGCAGAACGGCTTAAACCATCCAACACTCTTACTACAAAGACCCGTACCATTGATACCTTCTTTCCGGTAGCAAAGGGAGGAACCTATTGTATTCCGGGTCCTTTCGGAGCGGGTAAAACGGTTCTTCAGCATACGACCAGCCGCTATGCAGAGGTAGATATCGTTATTATCGCCGCCTGCGGTGAACGCGCCGGTGAGGTTGTTGAAACGCTTAAAGAATTTCCCGAGCTCACAGACCCCCGTACCGGTCGAACACTGATGGAACGCACTGTTATTATCTGTAATACATCGTCCATGCCTGTTGCCGCCCGTGAGGCTTCTGTCTATACCGGTGTTACCCTGGCCGAATATTACCGCCAGATGGGTCTGGACGTTCTGCTGCTGGCCGATTCAACAAGCCGCTGGGCACAGGCCCTGCGTGAAATGTCCGGTCGTCTTGAGGAAATCCCCGGTGAAGAGGCTTTTCCGGCCTATCTTGAATCCTATATTGCAGCTTTTTATGAGCGTGCCGGTATTGTGCGCCTGAAAGACGGAACAACCGGATCGGTAACAATTGGTGGTACGGTTTCTCCGGCTGGCGGAAACTTTGAAGAGCCGGTTACCCAGGCTACTCTGAAAGTAGTAGGCGCTTTCCATGGACTTTCGCGTGAACGCTCGGATGCACGTAAATATCCTGCAATTCACCCTCTTGATTCATGGTCAAAGTATCCCAGTGTTCTTGACAGCCGCAAGGTTGAATACGGCCGCCGCTTTCTCAGGCGCGGTGCCGAGGTTGAACAGATGATGAAGGTTGTCGGTGAGGAAGGAACCAGTCTTGATGACTTTATTGTTTTCATGAAGGGTGAATTCCTTGACGCAGTGTATTTGCAGCAGAATTCTTTTGACAAGGTTGATGCAGCGGTTTCTACCGAACGCCAGCGCCATATCTATTCCCGTATACTGAAGATTCTGGGAACCGAATTTTCCTTCAAGGACAAGGATGAGGCGCGTTCATGGTTCAACCAGCTCAGGCAGAAATGTGTTGATCATAACTACAGCGAATACCAGAGCTCCGATTTTAACAGGATCGAAGCCGAGATCGATGCCATGATCAACGAAAAGGCCGGCGGCCTGGACGCCGTTGCCGAAAAACTGCTGAAGATTGCGGAGTAACAGATGAAGAAGGTATATAGCAAGATTGAATCAATCAACGGTTCGGTTATCACCGTAAAAGCCGACGGCGTACGCTATGGTGAGCTGGCCGAGATAAACACTTCCTTCGGAACATCTCTTGCCGAGGTCAACAAACTGTCGGGCGATCTTGTTTCCCTGCAGGTTTTCGCCGGCGGCCGCGGTGTTTCTACCGGAGACGAGATCCGCTTTTTGGGAAACGAGATGCGGGTCAGTTTTTCCGAAAACTTGATGGGCCGTATTTTTAACGGTTCCGGCGAGCCGCGTGATAAAGGCCCGACACTTAAGGACAACCTTGTGCCGATAGGCGGACCATCGGTAAACCCGGCGAAACGAATTATCGCCAAGCGGATGATGCGCACCGGTATCCCGATGATCGACATGTTTAATACCCTGGTTGTTTCCCAGAAGCTGCCCATTTTTTCCAGTTCCGGTGAACCGTACAATGAGCTTTTGGCACGTATCGCCATGCAGGCAGAGGTAGATGTAATTGTTCTGGGCGGTATGGGATTGAAATATGACGATTATCTGTACTTCAAGGATACCCTTGAAAACGCAGGCGCCTTGAGTCGTACCGTCATGTTTGTTCATACTGCAGCCGATCCGACCGTTGAATGTTTGATGATTCCCGATATGTGTCTTGCGGTAGCAGAACAGTTTGCAATTCAGGGTAAAGATGTTCTTGTTCTTTTGACAGACATGACCAACTTTGCGGATGCAATGAAAGAAATAGCCATTATTCAGGAACAGGTCCCTTCAAACCGCGGTTATCCGGGTGATCTGTACAGCCAGCTGGCTGCCCGGTATGAAAAGGCCGTAGACTTTGATGATGCGGGTTCTGTTACCATTCTTGCAGTAACTACCATGCCGGGTGATGACGTAACGCATCCTGTTCCGGATAACACCGGCTATATTACCGAAGGTCAGTTTTATCTGAAAAACGGGCGTATTGAACCTTTTGGCAGTCTTTCCCGTCTGAAGCAGAATGTTAACGGCAAGACACGCGACGACCACCGTGCCCTCATGGATAATATGATCAAGTTGTATGCGTCATACAAGGACACTCTTGAAAAGAAATCCATGGGTTTCATGATGAGCGAGTGGGACAGCAAGCTGTTAAAATACGGCACCCTTTTTGAAAGCCAGATGATGGACCTTTCGGTCAATATTCCTCTGGAAGGTGCCCTGGATGCCGGCTGGAAGATTCTGGCAGATTGTTTCAAGCCTGAAGAAACCGGAATTAAATCCGAACTTATCAGGAAGTATTGGCCTTCTCAATCGTAAGGAAGTGAATCAATGGCAATCAAGCTGACCAAAAATGAGCTGAAGTCCCAGAAGGAAAGCCTGAAAATGTACCGGCGTTACCTTCCGACCCTGCAGCTTAAAAAACAGCAGCTTCAGACAGAAATCCGTACCATCGAGTTGCGGGCCCGTGACGTGAGGCAGCGCCGTGACCGGTTGAATGCAGAGTTCAACGAGTGGATCGCGGTATTCGGCGAAAGCAGTGCATTTGCACCGGAAACCTTGCGTGTACGGGAAGTTCGTACCGAGACCGCAAATATTGCCGGAGTGACAATACCGGTATTCTCGGGAGCGGCTTTTGAACGTACCCGGTGGGATCTGTACTCGGTCCCCTTATGGGTGGATACGGCTGTCGAGAAGCTTGAAGCGGTGTTATCCCTTGATCTTGAGGCGCGGGTTCTTGATGAACAGGTTCGTTTGCTGCACATTGAGCTTCGAACTACAACTCAGCGTGTTAACCTTTTTGAAAAGGTCAAGATTCCGGAAACACGTGCAAATATCAAAAAAATTACGGTGTATCTTGGGGATCAACAGGTGGCGGCAGTTGTTCGCGGCAAAATCTCCAAGAAGAACCTGGAACGTGCTGCAGGCGGGGAGGCTGACTGATGATTGTACCGATGAAACGAATCACCCTGGCAGTTCTTGCAAAAGAAAAGCAGCAGGCTTTACACGATCTGCGTCAGGCAGGTTTGGTGCATGTTACCAAACGTGAGGGTACAAGCACTCCGTTGCTTCAGCTCGAAGAGCGCCGTACTGCAGTTACACAGGCAATTGCTGTTCTTGAAGAGCATGCTCCCAAAAAAGCTGCCAGGAACACAGCAAACCCGCGAACACAACAGGATGTTATTCAGGCCGTAGAAAAGATCCATTCTCTACGTACCGAAAAGCGTGATTTACAGGAAACGGTAGTCCGCGATTCAAGGGATCTGGACAGATTGTCCGGCTGGGGCCGTATAAATCCTGCTGATTTTGAATACCTGTCGCAGCGCGCAATACATCTGATTCCGGTAGAGATGAGCGCAAAAGACTATTCTGTTCTTCCAGAAACAGTGCGTACTCTGCTTGTTTCCCGCGACAAGTCAACTGTGCGCTCTCTGGTGTGGTCACAATCCGGTGAACTTCCGGAAGAAATGCCGTCCAGCGCCAGTGCTCTTGAGTTTCCGGACAGGGATACGCGGCAGATTGAGTCAGGGCTGGAAGCTGCCCGTCACCGGATCAAGGCTGCAGGAAACGAACTGGCTTCCATGGCAGGCTGGATAAACTCGCTGGAGGAGCTGCTGCGCGAAACAGAAACAGCCATTGTTTTTGAACAGATTCATGCCGGAATGGAAGATCTTTCTCTTTCTTCGGACGACGGGGCTTCCCCGGTAAAGGAAACAGGTAAAACCGGTCACTCGGCACCTGTGCTGGATACAGCTCAAATTTCATGGCTTGGTGGCTATGTTCCTGCACAGGATCTGGGTGCCCTGGCCTCTCTTGCTAAAACTCGTGGCTGGGCTATGGCTGCAGATGATCCATCCGAAGAAGAAGAGGTTCCGACCAAACTGAAGAATAACCGCTTTGTCAATCTGATTTCGCCGCTTCTGGACTTCCTTGGAACTGTTCCCGGTTATCGCGAGATGGATATTTCCCTGTGGTTCCTTTTATTCTTCGGTATCTTTTTTGCCATGATTTTTGGCGACGCCGGTTATGGCGGGGTACTGGTTCTTCTTGCGCTGTATGGTTCATTCTCCATAAAGCGTAAAGGCAAACCGGTTCCCGCAGGACTGTCGATGCTGTTATATCTGGGAGTTACAACGGTATTATGGGGTACATTAACCGGTTCCTGGTTCGGAGCACCCTTTGAGAAACTGCCTGCGTTTTTACGGGCAGCGGCTTTGCCTTTAATTGCGCCGTCCAATCCTGCCGGTGTGGACGCTGCGGCAGAAAACGTTAAAATTTTCTGTTTTATTCTGGCCTTGACCCAGCTGTCTCTTGCTCACCTTATCGGGTTTTTCAGGAACATACGATCACTGAAAGCCTTTGGTGAGATCGGTTCTCTTGCAATGGTAATAGGTATGTTTTTTGTTGTACTAAATCTTGTTGTTGATGCAGAAAAATTTCCCATGAACAACCTGATTCTTGGTATGGTAGGGGGCGGTTTTCTTATGAACTTTATGTTTATAAATTACTCCCGCTCTGTCGGTCAGGGAATTCTTGAAAGTCTGAAAAACAGTATTTCAATGTTTCTTGGTGTTGTAAATGTGTTTTCTGACATCATGAGCTACATCAGACTGTGGGCAGTCGGTCTTGCAGGAGCTGCAATCAGTCAGACTATCAATGAAATGGCCGGACCCTTTATGGGCGGAGCCGTTATATTTGCAGGTGTGCTGGTGCTGTTTTTCGGGCATGGTCTTAACTATGTAATGGGTGTGTTGTCTGTCATCGTACACGGGGTACGTCTGAACACACTGGAGTTTTCCAATCACCTTGGTCTGACATGGTCAGGGTTCAAATACGAGCCGTTCTCCGAAACGGCAGAAAAATAGGAGATTCTTATGGATATGGGTATGTTTGGAGCTGCAATCGTTCTTGGTATCGCCGCAATCGGTTCCGCCATCGGTCTGGCTATCGGTGGGCAGGCGACAATAGGTGCCTGGAAACGCTGTTACATGAATAACAAGCCTGCACCCTTCCTTATGGTAGCATTCGCCGGCGCACCGCTTACGCAGACTATTTACGGATACCTGCTGATGAATGCCATGCTGAATTCGACTTCAGGAAACTCCGGATTCCTTTTGGGAATGGGTTTGCTGGGTGGTGCTGCAATGGCAGGATCGGCAATCGCACAGGGACTTGCAGCGGCAGCGTCATCTGATGCCTTCGGTGAAACTGGCAAAGGTTTTTCACAGTACATTACTATCGTTGGCCTTTGTGAAACCGTTGCTCTTTTCGTAATGGTATTTGGACTGATCAACGTGTAACTCGCAGGGACTAATACACTTCAGGTTATTACGTGCTTTGTATGCAGATATCTTTACAACCCGGCCATGCGGCCGGGTTTTTTTACCTCTGTACAAGAGCGTTTTCTGCCGATACTATAAAACGGTATGAGCGAATATAAACACACAAGATGTATCGAAATAGGCGGCTCCGGGATAACCCGCAGTATCAAAATCGGCGGAGATGCACCGGTAAGCATTCAAACCATGTGGAAATCATCACTACATGGAGCCGATCCGGGATCAATTATCCATGATCTTGATGTGCTTGCATCCTTGGGGTGTGACCTTGTCCGGTTTGCTGTACCGGACCAGGAAAGTGCAGCTTTTCTGGCTAATCTTGCTGCAAAAACGACCATGCCACTGGTGGCAGATATTCATTTTGATTACCGTCTTGCACTGACCTGTCTTGAGGGCCCTGTCGCAAAGATCCGTATCAACCCCGGAAATATAGGCTCCACAGAAAAAGTTCGTGCTGTTGTTGAACGGGCCCGTGAGCGTAATGCCGCAATCCGTATCGGGGTCAATTCCGGTTCGCTGCCTGCCGACTTGCGTGAAACTGTCGAAAAATCCCGTGAAGCCGGTGATGCTGCACACTGTGCACACGTACGCGCCCAGGCCCTGGTTCAGACTGCCGAGCGTGAGGCAGCTGTCTTTGATCAGCTGAATTTTCAACGGGTCATTGTGTCCATGAAAGCTTCTTCGGTCAATGAAACAGTTGCCGCGAACCGCAGTTTTGCACTCCGCAATGATATTCCCCTGCATATCGGGGTTACAGAGGCAGGACCTTTGATTCCGGGAGTTGTCCGCAGTGCCATAGCCTTCAGCCGTCTACTTGAAGACAATATCGGTTCAACTATCAGAGTCAGCCTTTCAGATTCAATGGAAAATGAAGTGATAGCCGGACGCGAAATTCTGGCTGTGTGCGGGAAAAGACCAGGCGGTGTTAACATTGTATCCTGTCCGCGATGTGGAAGAAATGGGTTTGATGTTCACGGATTTGTGAACCGGTGGCAGTCTGAACTTTTAGCCTTAAACAGGGATATTACTGTTGCCGTTATGGGTTGTGTGGTAAATGGTCCCGGTGAGGGCAAACATGCGGATATCGGTATCACCGGTGCAGGGGACAAAGTTATAATTTTCCGGCAGGGTCAGGTTGTTCGTACTATAGATACCGCATCAGATACCGGCGCAGCAGACCGGGCGTTTCGGGAGGAACTAGAAAAATTGTGAATTCATTATTTCGTTCCCTGATATGCATTATTTTGGCAGGTCTTTTCTTTGCCGGCCTGTATGCCCAGAATCTGGTTCCCGGTCAGGAATCCTGGCGATATCTGGGTATGGCTCGTTCTGCTTTCGACAGGGGCGAATACGGTATGGCTTTGCAGCTTACCGAACAGGCCCGCGAAAAACATCGTCAGGAAAGCAGATGGCGTCATTCCACATTATTACAGGCTGTAAGTCCGACAGAGGTAAAAAGGGCAGGTGAGGAAATTCTGCAGGTTCGGGACGTCCTGGTACGCCGTAATGACCTTCCCGCAGTAGAAATTATTGATGATCTTGTACTGCTTAAAGGCGGAGATGCCACCGGAATATCTTTTTTTGGTAATTCCATCAGCCGTATGGTGGAATGGCTATCGCTTCGTTCAGTTTTTCCCGAGGCAGATATGCTTTCAGGTCAAGTGTATGAAGCTGAAGGGGAATATCTCCAGGCATTGCGGTTTTATGAGACAGCATGGAAAAACCGGGATTTTCTGGATATTCCGGACAAACGTTATGATCTTTTATACAGGATGGCCTCCGTGGCTGGCTGGGCAGGCCGGGAAGATTCCCGTGAGCAGTATTTATTGCTCGTTCTTGCCGATGATCCTTTATTTGGCGAACCAGGTAATGAAGGACCGGTATTGCGTTCCATGATCCGGACACTATCCCAGGAACCCGATACAGAAAAATTTTTTCTGTTGTACCGTCACACCAATTATACGGCCCTGCAGGCATTGCGTGATTTGACTCATTTTTATGGGCATACCAGCCGCCGTTATGACAGGGCTCTTTCAACCGCTGCTCTTGCGGCCGTAATCAGTGTAACCCGCATTGAAGAAGCTGTAATGTCCAGGGACTATCGGTATCGTTACAGCGGGTTGGCAGATTTGATGCAAAGGGCTGCGGCAGACAGAGAGATTATGGCATGGAGCCGTAATCATGGAGCCTGGGATAGCCTTTTACAGCTGGCACGAATTCTGGGAGATAGACGTTCCGGGAATACCCTTGCGATAGCGATTCACCTGTTTCAGGAGTTAGCCGATTTTTGTCCTGATGATCAGATTTCACAGGCAGCACGGCATGAATTGAGTGTAATATCGGGCCGCTAGATAGCTCTTGACTTGCATTTAAAAAAAAGGGTCAGGGGCTTTGACAACCCGGTTAGTCTTGTATACAGTGTGTATATCAGGAGTCTACATGAAAAACAAGTTTTTAACTTTTGTCTGCATTCTGATCATCCCGGCCGTTACGGCCTGGAGTTGGGGTATCGGTTTACAGCTTGATGCAGGTTTTTCCGGAGGGAAGATGGGCGGTGGCCCATCTGTTACCTTCAAACTTGATTCAGTCCCTCTTGTGTTTGCCGTAAACCTCGATATTACCGAGAATTATTTTACCATGGGCCTTACTGCTGACCACTGGATTTTTAACAAGCAGATCCATCCGGAATTTCCGGTACAATGGTTTGTTGGTTATGGTGCATTTGGCCGCATTGGATTTGGAGATATAAACACCTTTGTTGCAGGTGCGCGTCTGCCGATAGGTATAAACGCTTTTTTTGCCGATGGTTTCTTTGAACCCTATCTGCAGGTTGCCCCGTCCATGGGTATACGTATGGCGCCCGGTTTTCGTTTTCCTGAATGGTATTTACCGTTCTCGTTGGGGTTTCGCCTGTGGTTCTGATGTAGACATCTTTGTGATGTAACGGAATACGATATTCCGGAGCCTTATACTTTTTCAGGAGATTATTATGAACAAGAAATTTTTTGCCCTTGCCCTGGTTTTACTGCTTTCTGCGGGTATCGGTATGTATTCCTTCGGAATCGGTTTACAGTTTAACGCAAACGCGGATAATATTTTTGCAGGCGGTCCGGCGTTGACATTTAAATTCGATTCAATTCCGTTTATTTTCGCCCTGAACTGGAATATTGAAGAACATGTACAGGTTTTCGGTTTGACGGCTGATTACTGGATTTACAACGGAACAATAGTAAACATTGGTTCTGTACCACTCAAGTGGTTCATTGGTATTGGAGCATTCGCTAATATGGTTTTTATTAACAGCGATGATTTTCAGATGAATACCGGCTTGCGGGTCCCGATCGGTCTGAACTCTTTTATTGGAGGCAACGGTATTTTTGAACCCTTTGTACAGATAGCACCATCCTTTGGTGTACGGTTTATTCCGTCCTTGGCAACAGAAAAAATGTTTTTCCCTATGTCACTTGGTTTCCGGATCTGGTTCCGTTAACAACTGTTCATCAAAACCGTCCTTTCCGGGACGGTTTTTTTATGCTAGAATTACAAAGGGTGTGACATGCAATGTGTGGGTTACAACCATCGTATGATTGTTATTTGGGAGGCTGATATATGTCAAAGGTTGTACTGGGTGCTGATTCGCTTGACGGTTTTCTGACAGAAGATGATAACCGCTATCTCCAAAGAATGGACGGTTTGTATGAACGGGCAATGGATTCCTTCAAGATTCTGGCTGCGGGCGGCTTCAGTTCTACGCTTGC
>CAZXJV010000020.1:0-35734 GCA_964641135.1 uncultured Treponema sp.
TGTTTTGTGACTTGAAGGTTATAGATCTTTCTGACCCGGTAAATACCGGAAACATAGGCCCCATGTATGACAGAAATCTTGGGCATCTTAATGAATGCATCAAGGCGGTAACAGAGAGAGAAAAACGCACAAAAACGCTGGACAGAACCTTTGCCGGAAGCTTTACCTTCCAGATTGTAAAAACCGGTTTCGGAGTAATAAGCCGGCATGGGCGTATCTGGTATCCGCTTCCGGGGATGGAAGAATTGAACAGCCGCTACTATGACTGGTCGCGTTCCGCAATGATCTTGTGATCGTTCAGATACGCGAGGTATTCCTGAAAGGATACCTCGCGGCTGAACAGCCAGCCCTGTGCATTCTGGCATCCCTGCTTGCGCAGGTATTCCGCTTGAGTGGTTGTTTCAACGCCCTCAGCGGTAACATCCAGTCCGAGCGAGCGGCCCATTGATATGATGGCATCAATAACCGGCATGCCCTCCTGCTCCCTCACCGGTCTGTCTGCCCTGATAGTACGGACAAAGCTTTGATCAATCTTCAAGGTATTGGTCCTGATCTTGTGCAGATAGCTCAAGCTGGAATAACCGGTTCCAAAATCATCTATGGCCAGTCGGAATCCCAAATCAACAATGGATTCGATGCTCTTTCTGATCTGGGGATCATCATCAATCATCACGCTTTCTGTAATTTCAAACTCTATTCGCGAGGGGCAAAAGCTGCACTGCGCAACTGCTTCCGCAAGAAACGGTACAAATTCCCGGTCCCGCAGATCCATTACAGAAAGATTAAGCGCATGTACAACACCGGTTTCTTCAAAAAGCCGACGCAGTTCCGGATCAGCAAGATCCTGCAGCGTTTTGGAAACTACCCAGCGGGTTATTCGTACAATATGGCCGCTTTGCTCTGCAAGCGGTATAAATATCCCCGGAGGAATCTGTCCAAGTACTTGATCCCTCCAACGCAGCAACACCTCGGCGCCAATACATGCTCCATCAACGAGGCGTACTTTGGGTTGATACACAAGGGTAAAGTCACGATCCGGAACTATCCGGTTCAAAGACTCTGTCAATTTGAAGTGATACTGCTGCATCCGAAGGCTTTCTTCGTTAAACATGATAATCTCGCCGCTTCTATTACTGCTGCGGTCTATCATCGAAATTACGTTGCTTAACAATTGACGGGGAGTCATTGCGTCATCAGGATAACGTGACACTGCAAGGGAAAACAGAACAGTTACAGAGCGTCCAGATACATCATAAGGTGCAGAAAGCATGTCCCGCATACGGGTAACCAGTGAATACAGGGTATCATAATCACCAGAGCGTGTCAGAATCATAAATAAAGACCCGCTCCAGCGGCTGCATAAAAGCATTTCTTTATGTACCGGATCAAACCTCCGTGCAACCTGGTTTAACAACAGATCTCCCTGATCTGTGCCTATCATTGCGTTGATCCGGTTAAAGTTAAGCATTTTAACACCAATCAACGTAAGATTTGCCCGCCCCCCGCGCGACAACTCTGCGGATAATGCTTCATCCAGCTTGACCCGGTTCGGAAGCCCGGTAACCTGGTCTGCATAGGCCGATCTGGTTAAATGCCTGAGCATCATTTCAATGAAAAAACATACTACTATATTCATTACAGTTCCAAGAACAACCACATAGATCATTCTTCCGGGAACAGCTATCTGATTGTAAATTGAGGTGATCCTGTTATAATTCCCGAGACTCAAGGCACATATTACTGATGTTGAATAGGTAATCATCAAAAAAATACCGAACCCAAGGCCAAAAAAAAGATAGATTATCGGAAAACCCATTAACAGAAAAAGAACACCCAGACCATACACCCCGCCGGCTTCCAGAAATTGCTGAATAATCAGGATCAAAACAATCCCTGCAAAGGGAATCCGGGCAGCCCGCAGGGAACGGGTAATCCAGAAAACTGTCACACCGATTATGGAAAGCACGACATGCAGGGTCACAAAGACCAGCGAAAGGTACATTCCATGATCATAGATCAGCCGTGCATTCAAAAAGCTGGTAAAAAGGAAGGTTATCCCTATGGTATACATGGTAACCAGTGAAATCCTGTCCCGAAGAGGAAGGGAGCGTTCCTGAATCCGTATCCCGAACAAAAACCGGTTAATTTTATCCAGCGTCTGAGTGAATGTCATGAGGAAAGTATAATAGGAGGGATGTGGTTTCGCAAACAGAATATCTGCGCACCACATAAAAAATGGGAGATCGAACCGGTGCGATTGTCTTGACGGGGCTTACACTGCGCTCTATAGTTGAATCCAAGGAGTGCCTCATGACCGAACACGCCCGAACCAGCATGAACTACCGCAAGGCCAGCCTTTTTTTTCTTGGAGTGATAACCCTTATAATGACCTTTGCAGCACTCAAGCTGACTACTCCGGTCGTTCTCCCTTTCCTGATAGCTGTTCTTTTAACATTTGTTCTCGAACCGCTGGTATCATTGCTTGTCAAGGTGGGTATACCAAGAGCTGTTGCAGCTGTTGTTATAGTACTGTTGATGGCCGTTATGGTCTACTTTCTGGGTCTTATACTGTATAACAGTCTCAGAACAATCGCTACCTTATACCCCAAATACGAGGTGCGCTTCACAGAAATATATATTATGCTTGCTGAAACCTTTCAGTTACCCTACGATGAACACCTGAATCTTTTTGAGAACCTCTGGAATCAACTCGATGTCCGTTTACGAATTCAGACCATGGCCTTCCGTTTTTCCGAGACATTCCTGTCATTCCTTGGCGATGTGGTTATGGTAGTGCTTTTTGTAGTTTTTCTGTTGCTTGAAGTCGGCCATTTTCGTGAACGTGCAGAAAAAGCTTTCGCCGGAATGGTTCCAGGCGGGATCACAAGCATGGTATCGGATGTTGTACGTCAGGTCACCCGGTATCTGAGCATAAAGTTCTTTTTGAGCCTAGCTACCGGACTTATAGTCGGCATCGCACTCTCGATCATCGGTATGGATTTCCCGGTTGTGTGGGCTGTCATTACGTTCATGCTTAATTTTATACCAACGCTGGGATCAATTGTCGCGGGATTCGGGGTTGGTATCTTTGCCCTTGTGCAATTTTATCCCGACCCGGTTCCTATCATAGCAGCTGCTTCGGTCATGCTGCTGGTCAACATGGCTATCGGTAATATACTTGAGCCAAAGGTACAAGGCGACAACCTCGGCCTTTCACCTTTTATCATTCTGGTTTCTTTGCTTGCGTGGGGCTGGCTGTGGGGTTTTGCCGGAATGGTATTGGCGGTTCCCATGACTGTAATTGTCAAGATTATCTGTGAAAAGGTTCCGGCACTGGAACCGATGTCGATAATGATGGGCTCAGTACGGGCAATGCGTCAAAAAGAAATCAACCCCGAAGGCGACGCCACCGGGGTCTGACCAACCGCAAATCCAAAGCGTGCTGACAGGGTGCAGGCATGCATCGAGTTTATCAGCATCCTGCCAGTACCTTTGCGAGCAACTGTCTACACAGCCTCAGCCTTTTCAAGTGCTTCCATGGGTATGGTAATTTGGAAGCGTGTCCCTTTACCTTCCTCGGAATGAACACGGATCGCACCTTTTGCTTCGCGCACCCGATCCCGAACCAGATTCAATCCTATTCCCCGACCTGCATGCATATCCGCTGTTTCGGCTGTACTGAAACCGGGAGCAAACAAGGCCTTGATAAGGGTCGCCCGGTCCCCCGGATCAGTTCCTTGAGGCACGACACCACGTGATATCGCCTTGCTGTGAATCTTGGCAAAATCTATACCATTACCATCATCTGTCAAAGAAGCAATAATCTTGTCGCCATCACAAACCAGAGACAAACCGATCTGACCGACAAGCGGTTTGCCTGCCTGTTCACGCGTCTGCGGGTGTTCTATACCATGATACATGGCATTACGAACCAGTTGAACCAGTACTTCTTTAAGTATTCTGCGAGATCCGGACTCCAGGGCCAGAGGATCAAGCTGGACAACCTCAAGACGGGCCTTTTTCCCAAGATCATTGGATGTTTTTTCTACCACTTTTTCAAGGGTCTGAACCAATACAAACTGGTCCTGAAGCCGGCCTTCACCAAATTTGAATGAACGTATCTTGTCAACAAGGGTCCGGAAATGATCCTTCGCCTTCAGAATCTTATCCAATTCAACAGTAATGTGGAGTATTTCCTGAAATGAAATATCCTTTTTTTCACGCAAGGCAGCGATTTCACGCTCTACTTCGTGCAGCTTGGTGCTGAAATTACTCAGGCCCAAAATAACTGCATTCGATTTAACCGCATGCACTGCCTGATAGACATCAACCATAACAGAATGGGATGAGCGGGTTTTGTCCTTCAAAATATCGTTTACACGCTCAAATTCATACTCGGTATCTTCAATAAAATCATTCAGTACCCGCGGCTCAACATGAATTACCTCGAACAACGCCTTCATTTCTTCCTGACGCTTGTTTTCTTCTTCAGAAAGCTGCTGAGCCAGCTCTGCTTCCCGGCTCTGATCCTTAACAGTTCCAAGAATGTAAACAGTACCGTCGGCTCGTGATACCGGCGCGAAGGAACAACTGAGAGTACGTTCTTCGCTGTTTTCAGCGTTGATATACCGGAATTCCTGTAATGGATTTATGTCTTCAAGCATTTCTGCATCAAATGACCGGTTTATCACCATTCCAAAATAATCCTGCAGAGTTTCCCGTTCCTTTTGAGGTATGGAATTGCGCAGCAGTTCAAGAAAACTCTGACCTTCAAGTCCCTCGCAGGCCATTATGGATGACATTGCCGGTGAAAAACTGGGCTGAATAATCAGCTCCTTGTCCATAAGGAAGATACCGTCTTTAAGATTATCCTTCATAACCGCAATTTCATCCCGCTCTGCCTTTAATGAACGGTTCAAGGCGGCAAGATGCCTGTCTTTATTGATCTTGGTTAACTCGTAAACCATAGTACAAACCAGAACCAGAATGTACACACCAATAGTTCGAAGGGCAAAAGAGCGATGAAACTCTACAGATGAAAAACCGGGCACAAAAACCGCGGCAGCTACAAAGGATCCCAGCAAAACAGATAGCAAGGTCCCGAACCGCATCCCCAGCAAAAAGATGGCAAGCAGGGGAAAGGAATAGCCCCACAAAACCCCTGAACCCTGAACACCGCCGCTGTGTGCAAGAAAACCGCACAAAATCATATAGGGAACAACAGTCAAAAAACCGGAAATGATATATGGAACGCGTGTTCGCAAAAGCACAAAGGCGATCAAGGTAATAATACCCATGGCAATATCAAAATAACCCTGGATAACAGCTCCGACAGCCAGACTTTGATAACCGAATAAAAACAGCAACGAACCGCCAAGGAAAATCATGGAATTAAGAAGGATATATCGCACGGTCATATCCATCTGCGAAAGATCATTCTTGTCAAAGTGCTGGCCGCTGGTCATGATATTCATGAACAGATTTCTGCGTCCTGTTTTTTTTGACATGTCAGGCTCCCCCGGCCGCTTCAATAGCTACGGAAAGGCAAAAACTGTCACTCTCAAAAATCCGGAACGGGATGCAGATAATCCGTGCCTGTTCAGTCGGCCACATGATAGTATGCTTTGTTCCCCGTACTATTGTCGGTAAGGAAATAACTAGGCGGAAGGACTCTTCCAGACCGCGTTTGGCATTTCCGGCAATAATATTGATAATCTCGCCGATTGCATCAACAACCTCATCATCCAGATCAGAATGCTCTGATCCGGTTAACACCCCTGTAAGTTTAAGGGCCAGATGCTTTTGCATGGAAATGACCACAGCTCCGCGGGCTTCGCCGGTAAGTCCGATAACAGCTGATATGTCCCAGTCATGTGGATCATTCCGGTCTGCAAAATGAGGGCGTTCTGTAGTAAGCTCACTGCCAAGGAAATCACGGAATACCGACTCGCAGACATCTACAAAAGGTTGAATATACTTTTCCATCATGAACTCCTATATGGTGACTTTTGACAGTTTTTCCCGGAATATTTTTTCGTTAACTGGTTTGATGATATAGTCGGTCGCACCATGCTTGAGCGCCTCGATAACATTATAACGGGCTGCTTCGCTGGTTACCATGATAATCGGTAAATCTTTATGCTGGTCCATGGCTCGAACTCTTTTAAGGAAATCCAGTCCGGAAAGCTCCGGCATGTTCCAGTCCAGAAGAACCAGATGAACTGTATGTTTCTCAAGACAGGTCATTGCTTCCCGTCCGTTCCCTGCCTCGATAAACTCGCACGGTATATTCATTGCAGAAAAGGTATTCTTTACAATGTTGCGCATAATCCGGGAATCATCTACCACGAGCACAGTCCGTACACTCATTTTTACCCCACACTATTTTGATTATTCGTGTGCTGATACAGACACGATTATCAGCACTCTAATCGGTATATAATTACTATAGATCCTTGAAGCTCAAAAAACAAGAAAGAAGAGAGGATTGCCGGTCAAGATCGTGATATCCGCCCATCACTACTGATAGACCATCCCTCCAGCTCCAGCAGACGGCGCTTGATGCCGGTACCCCCGCTATAGCCCCCTATACGGCCATCACTGCGAATGATACGGTGACAGGGTATAAGTAATGGCAACGGATTCCGGCCATTAGCCGACCCGACGGCCCGCCATGACTGTCGGGCCGGATCAAGGTGAAAGGCCTCCTGCTTGTAACTGATTACCTGCCCATGTGGAATATCCTGTATGATTTGCCAGACCTTTTTTTGAAAAGGTGTACCATGGGGCGCAAGCGGAAGCGAAAAGGACTGCAAAGTATTGTTAAAATACGCATGTATCTGTCTTTCAGCCTCGGAATACAATGCTGTCGTTCCCTCCAGGTATCCGGCCGGTATAGGGGGTGGTAAAGCGGCCGGCAACAGGGAACAGCCCAGAAAGCTCAGAGTCTCAAGTGCCTCAGAAGTCCCTGTTAAAAGCATACGGCAAGAACCGTTCGTAACCAGGCGATAATATCCTTGAGTCATAGAATCTGCATCTCCTGCTTGTAACAGTTTGTTTTTCCATTATATCCTTATAAACATGAAATCGCCAAAAGAAATTTCAATTGAGAAAAAGATTCTGGAACTCCTGGAAGAGAACTCCCTTTCCTATCAGGTCGCTGATCTTCTGATGCAGGATACAGAAATTCAGCAGCTCCAGGAGTATGCGAACAACGTTTCCATACTTCGATTGGGTTTTAACGATCACGGCCCGGTACATATGCGTCTGGTAACCCGTAATGCTGTTCGTATTCTTACCCTCTTGCGAATGGCAGGAATAAAAACCAGCCTTGAAAGCGAAAACGCAGGAACCTATGATGACAGTCTCTGCGCGGTAATTGCCGCAGCCTTCTTGCACGATCTGGGAATGTCACTCGGCAGACAGGACCATGAACTTTTTAGCATGACACTCGCACTTCCCGTCATTGACCGTATCCTGAATACCCTTTTACCTGATGACAGCGGCCGCAGAGTGGTAATCCGGTCTCTCGCCCTGGAAGGTATAATCGGACACATGGCAAGCCGGCGCATACACTCCCTGGAAGCTGGAATAATCCTGATCGCTGACGGTTGTGATATGGAAAAGGGACGAGCCCGTATACCGATGGTTCTGAACACAGAAGCCCGAGCCGGGGACATTCACAAGTATTCGGCAAATTCAATAGAAAAAGTTCGGATTGAGTCCGGAGATCCCCATCCATTACGGATTTCTGTTGAGATGTCCAGCGATGTCGGTTTTTTCCAGATTGAAGAAGTTCTGCTTCCCAAGATAAACATGAGCCCGGTAAAGGCTCATCTTGAACTGTACGCCGGAATTAGCGGTCAGGAACTGAAAAAATACCTGTAAACTGAAGTTACTGCTATCAATTTTGTTGATATAATCGTGTGCACTAAAAAAACAACAATATTGGTAGCAGTTTCAAAGCACTACAGAAAAAAAATCCCAAATACAGCCCCGATCGCTACAAAAAAAACAGGATGCCAGCGTAAAAAGCGGCTGAGAACCAGCAGGACAGCAAACAATCCAACAGCCGGCCAGCTTGCCATATCCTGCCACTTGCCGCTGATGCGCCATTGGGGCAGACGTAAAAGGGCAATGCGGATGACATGCCAGGCAGCAACCGCGATCATACCGGTAGTACCGGCACGAAGACCGTAAAAAGCAGCACGGACCGGTTTCTGTTCACGGAAGCGGTCAAACCAGCGGGCAATGATAATAATAACGATCAAAGAAGGTAACACGGTTCCGAATGTAGTGATTAGAGCTCCCGGAATACCAAAGAGCTCAAAACCAAGATAGGTTGCCATATTAATGCCGATCGGACCGGGTGTTGACTCCGAAATCGCCATCATGTTAAAGAACCGTTCGGGACTTATCAGACCTCGTCCGACAAGCTCCTGTTGCATCAGAGTAAGAGCAACCAGTCCGCCTCCAATCGTGAAAGTACCTATATACACAAATATCCAGAATAATTCCCACAGGCTCATTCTTCATGCCCTCCCGGGAGGGGTTTCAGCGGTCTGATACCCAGATACACTGCAGCGAGACCCAAAACAGCGGATCCTGTAACAACAAACACGCCAGCTACATTAATTACAACTATTGCAAGAAAGGCGCAGAACCCCAAAACAACGGTGTACCAGTCAATTAGGGTTTTACGTCCCAAGTCAATTACCGCATTTACAAGCAGAACTGCAACAACAACATTGATTCCCCGCATTCCGCGTTGTACTACTTCAACCCCGGAAAAGCCCTCAAGAAAAAGTGCAAGGATGGTAATAATAATTAAAGACGGAGCAACCATGCCCGCAGTAGCAACCAATGCGCCGGCAACAGCATGCCGCCGATACCCCACAAAAGTAGATATATTTACCGCTATAATGCCTGGAGTTGACTGGCCTATAGCCACATAGTCGACCATTTGTACTGCGGTAAGCCACTTGCGTTTTTTTACAAGTTCACGATCCAGAATCGGAAGCATGGTCAGCCCGCCCCCGAAGGTCATACAGCCAATCCTGAAAAAAATCAGGAATAAATCACACAGGGAAAAAAACAATTTCATGAAGGCAGTATAGTAAAGACAACCCGTTCAGACAAGGAAGTCATCCTTGCGTAAAACACTCCGTTTCTATAGAATATCTTCTGAAAGGCTGCCGTCATGCGTGATTTTCCGCTTGCATACAGCCTGTCAAACACCGACGCAGGAGCATCACCAATGGCAAAATATCCCTTTGAAACCATTGAACCAAAATGGCAAAAGTACTGGGAAACCAATAAAACCTTTAAAGCAAAAGAAGATATGTCTATCCCCGAAGACAAACGTATCTATGTACTGGACATGTTCCCCTACCCATCAGCGGCAGGTCTCCATGTTGGTCACCCTGAAGGATATACAGCAACAGATATCTGGTGCCGCTATCTGCGAATGAATGGCTACTCTGTACTCCATCCGATGGGTTTTGACGCATTCGGTCTTCCGGCAGAGAACTATGCTATCAAAACAGGAACACATCCCCGCACTACAACTAATGCAAATATAGAAAAATTCCGCCAGCAAATAAAAGCTTTCGGTTTTTCGTATGACTGGGATCGCGAGATTTCCACCTGCGAGCCTGACTACTATCACTGGACCCAGTGGATCTTCCTTCAGTTATTCAAACGGGGGCTTGCCTATGAAGCAGAAACACCAATCAACTGGTGTCCAAGCTGCAAAACAGGACTTGCAAACGAGGAAGTAAAAGAGGGGCGCTGCGATCGTTGTGGAACACAGACAAACCGCAAGAATATCCGCCAGTGGATACTAAAAATTACGGACTACGCAGAACGACTGTTGTCGGATCTTGATAACCTTGACTGGTCTGAATCCATAAAGGCCATGCAGCGTAACTGGATTGGGCGCAGCGAAGGTGCCGAAGTACAGTTTTCTATAGCAGGCAAGAATGAACAAATAACAGTCTATACCACCCGCCCGGACACATTGTTTGGAGCGACATATATGGTATTGGCCCCAGAACATCCCCTCGTGCATGCCATCACAACAGATGACCGGAAAAACAAGGTTGATGCATATATCACTGCCGCATCACTTAAAAGCGACCTTGAGCGTACGGATCTTGCCAAAGAAAAAACCGGTGTATTTACCGGAGCCTACGCGGTTAACCCTGTGAACGGTGTACAGATACCGGTCTGGATATCTGATTATGTTTTAATTTCTTATGGCACCGGTGCTATTATGGCCGTACCTGCCCATGATGAGCGCGACTGGGACTTTGCAACAGCTTTCAACTTGCCAATAATTCAGGTTGTTGCTTCAGATGAAGAATGGAACGCAAAAGGTGCAAACGGCGATTTCTCGGCCCGTCCTGAAACTTGTACAGCCGCTGATGGATTCTCGGTCAATTCAGGACAGTTCACCGGTATGAAAACAAAGGAATGCATCAAATCAATTACCGGCTGGCTTGAAACGCAGGGGATCGGCAAACGTGCTGTAAATTATAAACTTCGTGATTGGGTTTTCAGCCGTCAGCGGTATTGGGGTGAACCCATTCCGCTAACACACTGCACAAAGTGCGGCATTGTTCCTCTTGATGAAAAAGACCTTCCTCTCAAACTGCCGGATGTGGAAACCTACCAGCCGACCGGAACAGGAGAAAGTCCGCTTGCTGGCATAACCGACTGGGTCACCACTACGTGCCCGACCTGTGGCGGTCCTGCAAAACGAGAAACAAACACGATGCCGCAGTGGGCAGGCTCGTGCTGGTACTATCTTAGATATCTTGATCCAGCGAACACACAGGCCTTTGCAGCCCGTAGCGCAATTGATTACTGGATGCCGGTGGATTTATACGTCGGCGGTGCCGAACATGCTGTTTTACACCTGCTGTACGCACGGTTCTGGCATAAGGTTTTGTTCGATCTTGGACTTGTAAACTCAAGCGAGCCGTTCAAACGACTGGTTAATCAAGGATTAATTACCTCCTACGGTTACCAAAGGGCGAACAAAGGTCTTGTTCCTGTCGATGAAGTCCGTGAGGTACCCGGTCAGCCTGATGTATTTGAAGAAATAGCAACAGGAGAGCGGCTGGAACGTGTTGTTGCAAAAATGAGCAAGACACTGAAAAATGTTATCAATCCCGATGATATTATTCGTGAATTCGGTGCTGACTCCTGCCGTGTGTATGAAATGTTCATGGGCCCTCTTGAAGTTTCAAAACCCTGGAATACACAGGGACTGATCGGTGTTCACAGGTTTCTGGAACGAGTCTGGTCTCTTTCCGAACGCGCAATGACTGACGGGCCGGCGACGGACCTTTCAACACCACAGGCCGAACAACTGACACGTCTTTTACACAAGACAATAAAAAAGGTAAGCGAAGACACCCGTGACCTGGCATTTAATACTGCCATAAGCCAAATGATGATTTTTACCAACGAACTTACCAAACTTGAACAATTCCCCAAGGCCTTGTGGTCACTGTTCGTCAAGCTGATAGCTCCATACGCCCCGCATCTTGGTGAAGAGCTGTGGCAAAAACTCGGCAACAGCAATACTATTGCCTATGAATCCTGGCCTGACCGGGATGAAACCCTCTGTCAGGATACAAGCTGCACTATTGTTGTTCAGATCAACGGAAAAATCCGTGACAAGTTTGAAGCAGCTCCTGGAACGGCGAAAGAAGAGCTTGAAAAAAATGCGATGGCTCTTCCGGCTACTCAACGATACATAGAAGGCAAGCCGGTGAAAAAAGTCATTGTTGTCCAGGACAAGCTTGTAAACATCGTTGTATAATTTTAAGGGTGTCATTGACATACAGTATGTATAGCTTACACTTGCTGTTAGCAGGGTACTTATATACGCATGCACACATGCATCAGTCAATTGCACCAACAACAATCAAAATTCCGTCATCAAAGACCATGGATCTATCCATGGTCTTTGATGACCTGTTTTTCGGGAGAGTTAATACATGAACTTCATTGATCTACGCAGTGATACTGTTACCTGGCCAACACAGACGATGCGCGATGCGATAGCAACTGCACCGGTTGGAGATGATGTATATGGTGATGACCCGACAGTAATCGAACTTGAACGATACGGAGCAAGCCTTCTTGCGAAAGAAGCTGCATTGTTTGTTCCCTCAGGAACCTTCGGGAATCAGCTGGCCCTTTTTACCCACTGTCCTCGTGGAAGCGAAGTAATTCTGGATGATGGCTGT
The DNA here is from genome assembly GCA_964641135.1 of uncultured Treponema sp. Lineage (GTDB taxonomy): Bacteria > Spirochaetota > Spirochaetia > Treponematales > Treponemataceae > Teretinema. Next base: position 12,261 of record CAZXJV010000020.1, read on the forward strand.
CACATCGTTCAGCATGAAGCCGGAGGAGCCGCTGTGATTGCCGGAGTTCAGCTCCGCACAGTAGAATGCCCAAACTATATTCTTACAGCTGATGAAATTACCCGGCGTATCCGTATCGGAGATGATATACATGAACCTCGAACAAGCCTGATCTGCCTTGAAAATGCACACTCCGCGGGTACACTTATACCGCTGGAAGAAATGGATGCTATCCGTCGCACGGCGGACCGTCATCATATTCCGGTTCATCTTGATGGTGCACGGCTTTTCAACGCAGCCACATCTTTGGGTGTTCAGGCCAAAGATATATCGCAATATGCCGACTCGGTGATGATCTGTCTGTCAAAAGGCCTGTGCGCACCGGTTGGATCATTACTCGCAGGAAGCAGGAAATTTATCGAGCAAGCGCGCAGAAACCGAAAACTCCTTGGTGGCGGTATGCGGCAGGCAGGTATACTTGCTGCCGCAGGGCTGATTGCTCTGAAAGAACACCGCAACAGCCTGGATGAGGATCATATGAACGCCCGCTTTCTTGCTGAAAACCTCGCAACTATTCCGGGTATCGAAGTACTTAATGATCGTCTGGCTATAAATATGGTATTTTTCAGACATGCAGGCGAAAGCCGAATAGATCCGGAAGCGTTCGCAGAACATCTGAAAGAACACGGGATTCTGATAAACCCTCCCGGCAGGGATGGCCTGTACCGCCTGGTTACTCATCATTGGATCACCAGAGAGGCAGCCGGTAAAACCGCACAGGCTATCCGGAACTGGTGCATACAGGACTAAGTGATGAACACGACGCTACAAGTTGAAAGATCTAAAATTGTCCGCACCGCGGCAATAATTGCTCTTGCAGGAAATCTGTTTCTTGCAGTTCTGAAAATCGTGACCGGTTTTTGGGGGAACTCCCTGGCTGTCCTCGGTGACGGAATCGATTCGTCAACAGATGTAGCGATTGCTCTGATGACGCTGGTAGTCGGCAGCATTATCAGTCAGCCATCAGACAAAAAGCATCCATGGGGTCATCAACGGGCAGAAACCATAGCAACCATCATACTCGCTTTCATTATCATGACAGCCGGTTTCCAGCTTTTTTTATCCGCTATTCAACAGCTGCGCTCAGCTGATTCGATTGCACTGCCCGGCCCCTTTGCTCTTGCCGCAACGGGCATATCCATTGCAGGAAAGCTTCTGCTGGCACTCAGTCAGTTTCGGCTCGGCAAACGCGCTGAAAGCCCAATGATCCTTGCAAATGCACGCAATATGACAAATGATATTATCATTTCAGCTTCAGTCTTTCTCGGTCTTGGGCTTTCACTGTTGTTCAATTTTCCCGTTCTTGATCCAATTATCGCTCTTGCTGTTGCTTTATGGGTTATGCGGTCAGCTTTTGAAATCTTTCGTGAACAAAACCTGGAACTGATGGACGGTAATGCAGATGTAGATCAGTACAGGGCATTATTCGATGCGGTTAAAACAGTCCCGCAAGCCGGAAATCCGCACAGGGCAAGAATAAGAAAAATGGCAGCAACCTGGGACATAGATCTTGATATTGAAGTCAAAGGCAGTCTGACAGTCCGTGAAGCCCACGAAATTGCTGAAGCAGTTGAACAGGCAATTCGCGACCGTATTCCTGATGTGTATGACATAATGATTCATATCGAACCACAGGGGCACGGCGAACACAAGGAACAATTCGGACTTTCTGCCCGGGATCTTGATTAACGTTTTTTATTGCCCGGCTACTCGCCAGGCATGAATAAACTCAAGCATAAACTGCTGAATACCGTTAAACCAGTCCCGTTCAAGACGGGCAGCCTTTATACCTATATAGCGATAATGCCAACTTTCCCATCGATAACCCGTGAACGGTTCATATCCATCAGGATAGGATAGCGACCATCCCCACTGCCATGCATTATCCGAAAGCCACCTGCCGGCAGCTGTTGCAGCGAATGCATCGGTTATCGAACCAAAGTCTACTGCAGTACCCAGCTGATGTTGACTGGTGCCGGGACGGGCTGATTCACGGTCTGCTTCGGTCTGACCAAGTTGACGTACGTTGCGCTCATACACGGTTTTTTGATAATCCCAGGACCTGTATGTTGAACTGACAACCAGGGTGATACCGGCAGCCCTGGCGGAGGCAGCCATGGCCTCAAGCGATTCTTCTGCAATCCTTCGCAGCGAAAGATCGGCGCGATTTGGAATATACGAGCGGCCGGTTGTAACAGGAACCAGATCATGAGGAACAAAATCCCTGCCCAGTTCATGCTGTTTATCTACCAATATCAACAAGACATCCGGGTCTTCAGCAAGAACCTGCTCAAGTTCAATCAAAAACCGGCCATAATCCGTGCGGATGCGGGAACCCAGTTCGGCAGGCAGGCTTTCAAGAGCAGTGTCCAGACGATGCACAAGGGTCTCGGCAGCAATTCTCTCCTGTTCAGCCAGAACCGACATCTCGGCCTGACTCCCGGAATCAGAACGAGCAGCGCAACCTAAAACGGCGAGAGTCATGCAGATACTAAAAATCTTTTTCACTTTCTGAAGTCCTTAATCTGCCAACCGCGTTTTACTGCCAGCCGGCGAAGACGACGGTCCGGGTTAGCCGCAACCGGTCTTCCTACCGCCTCCAAAAGAGGCAGATCGTGTATGCTATCCGAATAAAAAGCGCAATAATGTAAATCAACTCCGCTACGTTCGGCATAGGTCCTGACAATATCACTTTTATTTCGGGAATAGACAGCCTGACCGATCAGGCGACCCTCAAACATTCCGCCATCATATGCAAACTGGGTTGCAATTATATCCTGCGCACTGATGCCGCAAAATTGCGCGAGAGGATACACCGCTTCAAATGGTGTGGATGTTGCCAGCATCACCCGTATGCCTTTGGATCGCAGGAAGGCAATTTCACGCAACGCACCAGGAAATAAAGCATCACGCATGAGAGTTTCAAATGCCTCAAAACCAACCTGTTCGAAAACGGCTCGTGAAATTCCACAGAGTTTCGGGAGGCTGTACTTGAACAAAAAGTCCATTCGCAATGAAAATGCGCGATAGGCAAGATACAGAAAAGGAACGCCAGCCAGATACCAGGGTTTTATATATCCATAGCGCATTAAAACCCGTATAAAAGCCAAAGCTGTTGCCCGGCGGCAGATGGTATGGTCAACATCAAAAAAAGCAATTATCTCGCGGTGCATTGTTACAGTTTAATGATTATATGATGGCGGAACAAGCCTTTTTTATATTCTATGTGCCTGGACAGATTTCTGCACATTCTCAGACCGAGTCCCCGATAACGACCGGAAGGAATATCAAAATGCGGACTCGCAGTCATATGTCCGCTAACCATCTCGTTAAAATTTACCGAACTGTAGGAAAGACGGAGACGGATCACTGCATTTGAAGAAACAACAATACTGACAGGTAAAAAATTTAAACACTTTGAATGTGAAATGATGTTGTCAAAATATTCTGTTGCAATCAGAACAGCCCTGTGGCGGGATTCCTCGGAAAGCAAGGGGCAAGCGCGGATAAACGTCTCAAGCGAAAGCAGATTTTCGTACTGCGGGTAAAGACGTATCCGGCACTTCCTGCTTTGCACGGGAAATTAGAGGACTTCGGTCAAGGAGTATATCACCGAAAACATTTCGGCAAAACCGGTTGACTCTATAGCCATTCGCACTACCTCCGAGGGCTTCATGATGTAGAGCTTATGACCAACTTCTTCTCCATCATCATAGGCAGCCATCAGAACACCAAGCCCCGAGGATGACAGGTTTATTACTCTTGAAAGATCAAGAACAAGATTGCTTTCCTTGATCAGAGCATATACCTTATTTTGAAATTCAGTATATGTGTAAGAATTGATAGTTCCGGATACCTCAAGGAGCGCATAGTTAGCACCGCGCTTTTCGATAATCGATATATGTTCCATTTAATTCCCCTATTTACTCAAATATTTAAAAACAAGGACAGTGATGTCGTCTTCCAGTTCCCTGGAAACATAGTCTGAAAGACTGTCACACAAAAACTTCGCAATGCGTCCTGCCGGGTATGTACGATTATCCATAAGCATCCGCTGAATTCGGTCTTTTCCGAAACGCTCACCTCGAAGATTGGTAGAATCCACCAGACCGTCCGTAGTCAGGAGGATAATATCCAACGGATTCAATACAATCTTTTTGACCTTCAGAAAGCGATCAATATTCTTGACAAACCCGAGCACTCTGCCTTCGCCCTGAATTTCGATTGCGTTGTTGTACGCGGCTGTATACAAAAGCATGATCGGAACACCGCAGTTAATATAGAACATCGTATTTGTGGAAAAATCCATCAGGGCGAATACACCCGCAAAGAAGGTCCCCTTGGGCAAATTGTTCTTGATAAACCCGTTAACCTTGCATACAAGCTGTTTAAAGTCCCCTGTTTCATTAAGGAATGTGCGAATTACTGATTTGAGAATAACCATGGACATACTGGCGTTCAAGCCTTTACCTGAAACGTCACCCATTACGTATAAATACTTCTGTTCCGACAAACGGATAAAATCGATAAAGTCGCCGCCCAGTTTACGCGCTGACTGGGTAATAAAGTCTACATCAACCTTGTCGTTATTTATCCTGTCTATATTGTCCTGTATAGAGGAAATAATCTGGCCGGAAAATTCCAGCTCCCTGTCAACTGTCAACACAACTGATTCGTTGGCGATATTTTTCAGGTAATACATGACAAGGAAGAAATTTGAATACAACTTTGACAGTACGCCATAATCATAATCAGTGTAGTCGGATCCGCGCTTTTTTGCACCCAAAAGTAAAAGACCAACGATACGGCGGCCCTCGCGAATAAGAATCATTGCATCTGAATGCCCGATATCAAAGATCTTTAAAAGTTCAGTTTTACATTCAGCATACACATGACTTGTAATGGCCTGTGTTTTAAGAACAATGGTTTCATTATGATTAAGCATGAAATCCAGGGCCTTATCTTCGATGAGAACCTCGTTCTTGCTTCCTGAAGTTGAATAGGATGTTGCCAGTTTACCCTTATCATTTGAAACAAGAATATCTACAGAAGCACATTCTACGTATTGGGTAAGAAGTTCAACAGCCGCCCGAATTACTTCCTGGCCGCCGGCTGTATAATCAATCTTCTCGAAGCCGGCTTCCAGTTCCGGGCCATATTCAGATCCAACCCGGACGTAGCGACGTAACTTTCGTGCAGCCAGCATCCGCAGTACAAGCAGAACCAGGGCACTCAAGACCAATGCCACATTTAAAAGAGAGCGCATCTCGATAGTGCCCATTACAAGGGCAGTCACAAAACCCGCAAGAGAACTGAAAATAACCGTCAGCAATATGAAGTTTATAAAAGCCGAGATGATCATTGTACGATCAAACAGCGTGGTAATAGAAACAGACTGATGAATGAGCACCAGCATCAAAGCAAGGCCGAAAGGTACCAATGGAAGGGCCCAGAAATAATGGAGAGAAAGAAAGTACATTCCTGTACAAACAGCCATTCCGACACTAACAGCCATTGCAATCAGCTGCAAACGCTGCCGGTAAATACGGCTCCGCAAACTCACTGATCGTACAACAAGAGTAAAAATCGCGACAGCAGGCAGTCCAAGAAGATACACAACTGCGAATAAGGTAAGCCCGTCGAACATACCAAAAAGAGTTTTTGACTTGATGATAAAACCGGCTTCTCTGCTCCAGGAAAGATTTCCGATACCGGCAAACACTACATACAGGGAGCCGAAAGCCAAAAGCCAGCCCAAAATCGATAAAAATACATGCTTGGTATAATATGGAATTACAAAACTGAACCGGACCAAAAACAAACACACCAGAGCCATACAGACCATTGCAATTTTCATGCTGATATTCGCAATAGTAGGGACGTTCGTGTATATAAGGCTTGCGGCAAGGCCTGCAAAGAGGGCAACAAAGGCCGAAGTCATGGCGATGCTGGTGAAAGTAGCATTGGATCGGTCACTGCGCGAGTCAAGGTAGTATGCAAAAACAAAAAGAAAAACTGCCAGAAAATAACTGAAACTGATCAGGCCCATAATTACTCCTCAACCTTGGCAACGAGCATCGTAATATCATCACGAAGTTTCTTGTCACCGTTGTATTCAAAAACCAGATCGGCAATATCCTGCACCAGATGCCGGGCCCCCTTATGAGCACTGTTACGGACAGTATCCATATACAGTTCGGTATCACCAAGCTCAACACCTTCGTCATCCATAACCTCGGATATACCATCAGACGCCATCAATACTACATCACCGCGGTACAGCTGAGCTTCGTTCATACCAACCTCATCAAGGTCAATAATACCGATAAGCGAGCAGGTGGACTGCAGAGGTTTGATCTTGTATCCGTCAGGGCCACGGGTAATGATGATGGGATCAGCCATTGAAGCGTTAACATAGCGAATCTTCATAGCCTTGGTATCAATTATTCCAAGGAACAAAACGGTATACTTGTCCTGCAGGCGCATACCCTTGATAGCACGATCTATTGCACGAATGATCGAAGGCAAATCATCCTTGTTTTCGATAATCTTGATGGTATTGACAACGACACCCATAACGAGGGCCGCGGCAAGACCTTTACCGGAAACGTCGCCGACTACACAGAGTGTCTTATCCTCATCAAGAGGTATTATGTCATAGTAGTCACCTGATACGTTAACAAGCGGACGAAAATATGCTGCAACATCAAGTTTTTTGATTGTCGGCATCTCCTTCGGAAGGAAGGACATCTGTGTTTCGGCCACCATATCCCACTCTTTTGAAAGTTCAGCTATTGATGTCAACTGTGTAATGGTTTTGGTACGCTTCTGAAAACTGACAAATTCATGAAGCATGGTATCAAAAATCGTCGCTTCGAATACCCGCATATACCGGCACATGACGTAAAAATGGAGTTTTTCATATATCAGAAAGAAACCACGGGCTTTCCTGAAGTCCGAGACCAATCCCAGTTCATCATCAATCAAATAAAAGCCCTCAGGCCAGGATGCGTTAAAATTTCTGGACAGGACTTCCAGTGTTTTGGGATCAGTTGCAATCCGGGTAGGACTGTTGTATATAACATAATTGTTTTCGGCGTTGATATATAAGACAGAACAATCCGCCTCGTGTTCCAACACGGTCTGAATAGATTCCATAAGGTCATCGAGAGTATAGCAAAACCGCAGACGGTCCACAAAACGAACCATATGACGGGTATCACGAACCTCGAAAACCAGTTTTTCGAGCTTATGCCAGACCTCGGCGGTTAATAACGACGAAGCAAGAGCTGCAACAGCAAACACTACCGCAGCAGACACAAAGCGTCCCCAGAATGCGAATTCCGGCATTATTATGAACATAAAAAAAGCAAATACGAGACCGATCAAACCGTCGATTGCAATTTTAGCAATCCGTTTTTGGGACTGGATCATCCTGATACACCTCACGGTAGACAGATAGAGTTATCTTATTATCGACCATATTGTAACACAGGATAGCGATTTTTGGAAATAAAAAGGGATCTTGTCGATTGATCGATGGTTCCACCACTTCGGTTATGCAAAGGTAAAACACATCCCTACCGAATGATGGACGTGTTTTACCCTTGTGCGAAGTTTTTCAGGAACGTAAATCTGCGAGAGAGATAGGGGTAGGAGAGGTATTTTCACCCTCGAGGGCTGCGATCTCTTCCATGAGCGCCTTTGCTTTGGACGATAGCTTGACCGGAACCTGCACAATAATCTTTATATACAGATCACCCTTGCGTCCATTGGCGTTCGGAACACCTTCCTCACGGATACGGAGCAATTTTCCGCTTTGCGTTCCTGCCGGAACCTTCAACTTAAGCTTTTTATCATCAAGAGCTGCCACAGTAATCTCGGCACCAAGTGATGCCTGAGTCACCGAAATGGGAATTGCACAATACAGATCGCTTCCCGAGCGTTCAAAATACGGATGGGCCTTTACTCTGATGAAGACGTATAAATCTCCGTAGGGGCCGCCATTCGGCCCTGCATCACCCTGACGGGGTATGCTGATGCGCTTACCGTCATCAACTCCGGGGGGTATCGTAACAAGAATCTTCTGACGTTTTTTCTGGGTTCCGGAGCCGCCACACTCTTTGCACGGGTTTTCTATTATTGTACCTTCACCACCACAGGATGGACATGCCGAAGCGATGGAAAAGAAACCGGAGCTGTGCCTGACCTGGCCCGAGCCCTGACAGGTACCGCACATCTTGCGTCCCGAACCACCGGCAGCACCGGAGCCCTTGCATGCAGAGCAGGATTCGTTTCGGGAGTACTGAATTTCCGCTTTTGTTCCATAAACAGCATCTTTAAAGGTGATTTGCAAATCATAGCGCAGACTTGAGCCCTGCGCAGGTCCACTGCGCCCCCCGGAACGCCTGCGTCCCCCGCCTCCGAAAAGGTTTTCGAATATTCCGGAAAAATCACCGAAAATATCTTCGAAGCCCTGGAAATGACTGGGATCGAAACCGCCTCCGCTGCCCATTCCTTCAAGACCCGCAAATCCATACTGATCATAAATCGGCCGTTTCTGGTCATCGGAGAGAACTTCATACGCTTCAGTCGCTTCCTTAAACTTTTCCTCGGCTTCCTTGTTTCCCGGATTCCGGTCCGGATGGTATTGAACGGCCAGCTTCCGGTATCCTTTTTTTATTTCGTCCATCGTAGCGTTCTTTTGAACGCCAAGAACCTCATAGTAATCTCTTTTAGCCACAGGGAAACTCCACAGAAAAAAAGCTGCCGGGGCCAAAAAACGGCCCGGTTGCAACCGGGCCGTTTCTAACCTTCCGGGAAACGGTTACTTATTATCGTCGTTTACCACTTCGTAGTCAACGTCATCAGCAGATCCCTTTTCAGGTCCGGCGGACTGGGCAGAGCCGGCATAACCGCCATCACCCTGACCATCAGCTCCGCCCTGGGCTCCCTGGGCAGCAGCCTGTGCCTTGTACATTTCCTCGGCAATCTTGTAAGAAGCCTGCTTCAACTCCTCGGTCTTTGCCTTTATGCTTTCTGTATCACCGCTTTCCAGCTCGCGTTTTAATGCAGCAACAGCAGCTTCAATCTGCTCCCTGTCAGCAGCGCTTACCTTGTCGCCCATGTCTTTCAGCGTCTTTTCTGTGGTATACACCATGGAATCGGCCTCGTTACGTGCTTCAATCTTTTCACGTTCGCGCTTGTCTGCCTCAGCATTGGCCTCTGCTTCTTTTACCATACGATCGATATCGCTTTCCGAAAGCCCTGAAGAACTTTCAATACGTATATGCTGTTCCTTTCCGGTTCCGAGATCTTTTGCAGAAACATGCACTATACCGTTGGCATCAATATCGAAGGTTACCTCAATTTGAGGAACACCGCGGGGTGCAGCCGGAATACCGATCAAATCGAATTTCCCGAGGGTACGATTCTGGCCTGCCATTTCGCGCTCACCCTGCAGAACATGAATGGATACCGCTGTCTGACCATCCGCAGCCGTAGAAAACACCTGGCTCTTGCGGGTAGGAATAGTTGTATTGCGGTTAATCAGGCGTGTAAACACACCGCCCATGGTTTCAATACCAAGTGAAAGCGGGGTAACATCCAGCAGCAGTACATCCTTGACATCGCCGCCAAGGATTCCGCCCTGAATGGCTGCGCCGACTGCAACTGCTTCATCCGGGTTAACACCCTTTGAACCTTCTTTTCCGAATAATTCCTTGACAATCTGCATAACCTTGGGCATGCGTGTTGAACCGCCTACGAGCAGTATTTCGTCAATCTGATCAACTGAAACACCGGCGTCCTTGATAGCCTTACGGCAGGGTTCTTTGGTGCGTTCAAACAGATCATCAGTCATCTGCTCGAATTTCGCCCTGGACAAACTCTTTTGGAGATGTTTGGGGCCGCTGGCGTCTGCTGTGATGAACGGCAGATTGATTTCGGTATTGGTAACGGCCGAAAGTTCCACCTTTGCTTTTTCTGCTGCTTCACGCAATCGCTGCAGAGCCATTCTGTCCTGGGACAAATCAATCCCTGTATCAGATTTGAACTCATCAACAAGCCAGTTCATAATACGTCTGTCAAAATCATCACCGCCAAGGTGAGTATCACCGTTTGTTGATTTAACCTCAAAAACGCCGTCGCCCAGCTCCAGAATGGAAATATCAAAGGTTCCACCGCCGAGATCATATACGGCTATGGTTTTTTCTTTTTTTGAATCCTTGTTGAAACCGAAAGCAAGACTTGCTGCGGTCGGTTCATTAATGATTCGTTTTACCTCAAGGCCCGCAATCTTGCCGGCATCCTTGGTCGCCTGACGCTGTGCGTCATTAAAATACGCAGGCACGGTAATAACTGCCTCGGTAACGGTCTCCCCCAGATAATCCTCAGCTGTTTTTTTCATCTTTTGCAGAATAAAGGCGCTTATCTCCTGGGCGGAATACAGCTTCCCGTCAATATCAATCCTGACATCATCTCCCTGGGGTACAACCTTATAGGGCACCAGCTTTGCTTCACCGGTTAATTCAGTATACCGGTGACCAATAAAACGCTTTACGGAGTACACAGTCTTGTCCGGATTGGTGATCATCTGATTTTTTGCGGGCTGACCAACCACGCGCTCACCCTTGGCAGTAAAACCGACAATCGAAGGTGTTGTTCGTCCTCCCTCAGAGTTCTGGATAACTACCGGTTCTCCTCCCTCCATCACAGAAACGCATGAATTAGTTGTACCAAGATCAATTCCGATAATTTTTCCCATAATAATATCTCCTCGTTTTATCAGGCCTGGGGCTGTTCAGAGCCTTCCCCGGCCGGCATAGTAACCATCACCTTCGCCAACCGGATAACCCGGTCTTTGAGCTTATACCCCTTCACAAATTCCTCCGAAACAGTCGGTTCTGTTATTTCGGATGACACAGCAGTGCCTATTGCTTCATGTATATTGGGGTCAAAAATCTGACCTTTCGCCGGGTAACAAGTCAGCTCATACTTTGTTTCAAGCATTGTACTGAACTGAGCGCGTATCATTTTTACCCCGTCTGCGAATGCTGCTGCTGTGCTGCCCGGTTCCTGTTGTCCGCCGGCGTCAATGGCCCTGTCAAAATCATCAAGAACCTGAACAAGATCAACAAGCAGATTTGTATTTGCAAAGTCTACAGTTTCCTGCTTTTCACGTATCATACGTTTACGATAATTATCAAAATCAGCTGCTTTCCTCAAATACTGATCCTGCAAGTCTGCGTTCTGTTTCTCAAGAACTACAATCCTGTCTTTGAGTTGAGCAAGCTCATCCTTTTCACCTTTCTGAGCATCCGGTTGTCCTTGAGCATCTGCGGTGGCAGCAGGATTGCTGCCTGCCGCTGTAGAGTTCGACAAACCGGATGAATCTGACTCCTGGTTTGATGGAGGTATTACAGAAGCTTGATCCTTGTCTGTGGCGGCATCAGCCTTTTTCGGTTCGTGTTTCATCAAAAATCCTTGGGAATTTGTTCGCTGACTGTAAGATACTAATGCATCGGCCAAAGGGTCAACTTTTTTCCTGATCAAAAAACCGGGAAATCTCGTGCATGGATCAAAAACCTGTCACGAAGTATTCTGAACGTACTGTTTACAGGCTCTTTCCATGAATAAGGCTCCATGCGACAGTACCCGGGGCTGGATGCGGAGGCAAATCAATCAAACTGAACCAGCGAGCCTCAAGCAGTTCTTCAGGACGGATTCTAATGTCAGTTGTTTTCGCCCGTGCACGGAACGCAATCATATACTGGTCTGGATAGGGCCAGGACTGGCTTCCCGCATAGCGTATCTCGTCCAGCTCAAGACCGGTTTCTTCCATTACCTCACGGCGGACGCAGTCTTCAAGACGTTCGCCATGTTCCAGATATCCGGCAATACAGGAAAACACCGATTGATTGCGACTTTTATGCCGTGCCAACAGGATACGGCCATCCGGATGCTCAACAAGCACAATTACAGCCGGGGAAATCCGCGGATACAGGAGTCTGCCACAGGATATACAGACAAGAGCAGTCTCATGAGCATGATTCTGAAGCCCGCCACCGCAAAAGGAGCAAAACCGGGCGGAATCATACCAATTTAATAGTCCAAGTGCACGGGTTGCCGGACTGGACAGAACCTGGAATGCCGGATCAGTGTGTGCATGAAGATCCCTCAGCCGGTACCAACAACCTTCACGCCGAACTCCACTGCAAGACCCCTCACCTACAGACTGACAGATTACAGAAGCACGATCTGATCCCGGCCCCAAAAGAATGCCACGGCACGAGTTATCCGGAAAACATACCTCGGCTTCAAGAATAATTCTGCCGGCAAACTCTTCGGGTACAGCGGCCGGAAGCTCAGGACCACAGGGAAGGTATAATTCACTGTCATAAAAAATGAAACAGGGTTTCGTTGACATCGTCATTTTCGGGATCTACTATATATGACATCGGGTGTAATGAACATATCCCGAAAAGCAAGAATAAGGAGATTTATTGCAATGAAGAAGCTGATTGGCATTCTGGTGTGCATCCTGTTAGTCCTGACTGCAGCAGTAGCCCAAGATATGGTTGAAGGCTACTGGAAAAGTATTGATGAAGACGGGAAAACGACAGCTGCCTGGTATATTTCCCAGAAGGATGGCACACTTCAGGGTGTTATCCTGAAAGTTCCGGGCGAGCCTGATGATCTGCTGGCAGATAAATGCACCGGAAACTATCCGGGATTTCCCATCCCGGGAGATGTGAGCAAGATGCCCCTTCTCGGCACCCCCTTTATCTTCGGTCTCCGCATGAGATCTCCGGGAAGTTGGGACAGAGGGAACATCATTGATCCCAAAGACGGCAAGATGTACGGCTGTCGCATTACATTCCGGGCAGCGGGTTCTGCAGCCCGTTACAAAGAAGATACGCTTGAAATGAGGGGGACTATCGGGCCGTTTGGACGCAGCCAGTTCTGGATTCGTACGACACCGACAGAGATAGCACTGCTGCAATAACCTTTCGGTGGTATATAACTGATCAATGTGCCGACTGTCAGCAGGATGGCCTTGCCTGTCATCACTACGGGCATCGCCCCTGCTGACTGGAAATATCCTGTATTCCATGCCCTCCAGACCCCGGCACCCCCTGCTTTTTTTGCCCCCTTGAAAACCAAAGCTCATCCATGATAGATTCGGCCATGAAGGTCGCCTGTTTTTTTCAAAATTTCACAAACAGAATCACAATCATCTCATACCGGAGTGCAAACACAGATGCGGACAAACGTGCTCTTTGTCATCAGCCTGTCAGATCATTCGGTTAATCTATTGGGGGAATCCTGAAATGGGAACACGGACAGCAGAACTGGTAAAAAATGTCGTTAAAGGCGAAATGCTGTATGAAGGTAAGGCAAAAAAGGTATTCTACACCAATCAGCCTGATCTGGTAATTATTGATTACAAGGATGACGCAACAGCTTTTAACGGTGAAAAAAAGGGTCAGATAGAATCAAAGGGGGTATTAAACAACAGTATTGCCTCTGCCCTTTTTGAACTCCTGAAGTCGAAAGGAATTCGATCTCATTACATTGCAAAGCTGTCCGATCGTGAAATGCTGTGCAGCAAAGTCGGTATTATTCCCCTTGAAGTCATCGTTCGCAATACTGCTGCGGGCAGTTTTTCCAAACGCCTGGGCGTAAAAGAAGGCTCTGCGCTAAAAACCACCATATTCGAGATTTCCTACAAAGACGATTCGCTTGGAGATCCTCTGATAAACGATTATCATGCAGTCGCAATCGGAGCCGCGACCTGGAAAGATCTTAAAATAATCTATACACAGGCGTCCCGAATCAACAAGGTCCTTACACAGTTCTTTGCAGACAGAGGAATTAAACTGATAGATTTCAAGCTTGAATTCGGCAGAGACCACAAGGGGCGCATTGTTCTTGCGGATGAAATCTCTCCTGACACTTGCCGTTTTTGGGATGCAAATACTGATGAGAAGCTGGACAAGGACCGGTTCCGCAGAGACCTCGGCAATGTTCAGGAAGCTTACATCGAGATTCTTGACCGTATAACGAAAGGGATCCACTAAAAAAACCAGTTTTTAGCGGCCTACCGATAATAAATGCAATTCCTGTAAGGATTTGCGAGGGGATCTCGAAAAACTGCTTTTTTGAGGTGCCCCAAATAAGGACAGGGTAAAAAAATGAACGACACGTTCGATCCGGACGGAGACAAACTCAAAGAATATTGCGGCATCGTTGGAGTCTACCTGACAAACCATGATGATACCGCCTCACGCCTTGCCTACTACGGGCTGCAGTCGCTGCAGCATCGCGGACAGGAAAGCACCGGAATTGCGGTTGCAGATGGCACCAATCTTGACCAGCTCAAAGGAATGGGTCTGGTTGCAGATGTGTACAACAAGGATAACCTTTCCGCCCTGAAAGGCCATATTGCGATAGGACATGTACTGTATTCAACATCAGGACAGGCAACAATAGAAAATGCCCAGCCCTTTGTATCCAGGGCAAAACTGGGATCCCTCGCTGTTGCTCACAATGGAAGTCTCGTCAACTCGGAACCAATGAAGGAATTTCTGGAAGAAACCGGTTCAACATTTACCTCAACGAGCGACTCTGAAGTAATCATTAAACTGATCGCGAAAAACTATAAAAAAGGGCTGGAACGGGCGTTGACTGATACCATCCAGCTGATTAAAGGCTCCTTTGCTCTTGTTGTCATGACCGAAAAAACCCTTATTGGAGCCCGTGATCCAAACGGTATCCGCCCCCTGTGCCTTGGCAAGCTGGATAACGGCTGGATTCTGGCCAGTGAATCCTGCGCCATTGATGCTATCGGCGGAGAACTGGTACGAGACATCGCACCGGGCGAGATAGTCATTATCAATGATGATGGGGTTCTGTCATTTAATTTTGGTGAAAAAACATCAAAAAAAACCTGTGTATTTGAGTACGTATATTTCGCCAGACCAGACAGTATCATCGACGGCATAGTGGTCCAGGAAGCCCGCATCAAGATGGGCGAGGTTTTAGCCAGAGAATCGGGTGTATCGGCAGATGTTGTAATCGGTGTACCCGATTCCGGTATCGGCGCTGCGATGGGTTATTCAAAAGCATCGGGGATCCCCTACGCCATGGGAATAGTAAAAAACAAGTATATCGGCCGCACCTTTATCGCCCCAAGCCAGGCTGAACGCGAACGACTGGTTTTTGTTAAACTCAATGCCCTGAAAAGCGATGTAGCCGGCAAGCGTGTTATGATAATCGACGACTCAATCGTACGGGGCACTACAAGCCGCCGCCTGATTCAAATTCTCAGGAAGGCCGGTGCAAAAGAGGTTCATTTCAGAATTTCCTCGCCACCGGTTAAGTATCCCTGCTACTTCGGAATTGACACCCCCTGCAGAGCCGATTTGATTTCGGCAACTCACGATCTGGAAGAAATACGAACCGCGATCGGCGCAGACTCTCTTTCCTTTATCTCTATGGAAGGTATGATTGAAGCCCTTCAATCATGTGAATATGAGGAAGACCAGAAAGAACCGCGCAGTGAACACTCCGGAAAAGAAAAATCACAACAAAACGGCGGAGGCAGCTGTGCCTACTGCCAGGGCTGTTTTATCGGCGAATACCCGATGCCGATGATCGGCGAACTCGGCAAACAAAGGAGCGGATCATGATTGATTACCGACAGGCTGGTGTAGATGTCGAGGAAGGATATCGGGCTGTAGAAAACTATAAAGGCAGCGCAAAACGCACCATGATTCCCGGTGTACTGAACGGTCTTGGCAGTTTTGCAGGAATGTTCCAGTTGCCCTCCGGTTATACCGAACCTGTTCTGGTCTCCGGAACTGATGGTGTGGGAACAAAGCTTGATGTGGCCTTTGCCATGAAAAAATATGACACTGTGGGTATTGACTGTGTTGCGATGTGCGTCAACGATATTCTGTGTCACGGAGCAAGGCCTCTTTATTTTCTGGACTACGTCGCCTGCGGCAAACTGGATGCAGCTATCGCCGGTGATCTTGTAGCCGGTGTTGCAGAAGGCTGTGTACAGGCAGGAGCGGCTCTGCTGGGCGGAGAAACCGCCGAAATGCCGGGTTTTTATGACGCAGGCAAATATGATATCGCCGGCTTCGCTGTAGGCATTGCAGAAAAAACCCGTATTATTGACGGCAGTGCAATACAAGCAGGCGATGTGCTGATAGGACTGGCTTCCTCCGGCGTGCACTCAAACGGATTTTCACTGGTGCGCAAACTGGTTACTGATTTTACCGAACCCTTTGAAGGCAAGACTATCGGCGAAGTGCTGCTTGAGCCCACACGAATCTATGTCAAACCTGTATTGGGTCTGCTGGAAACAGTATCAGTCCACGGAATGGTTCACATTACCGGGGGCGGATTCCACGAAAACATCCCCCGGATGTATTCGCCTGGAAGCGGCCTTGTTTCGGTGATTACCACCGGCAGCTGGCAGGTGCCTCCGATTTTCGCTGAACTTGTCCGGCGCGGTGCAAACCCCGACCGTATGTATTATACCTATAACATGGGAATCGGTTTCATCCTGGCAGTCAGTCCTGCCGATGCTGAAGCAACTCTTGCTGCTGTCGAATCCGCAGGCATCAAGGCATGGAAGATAGGCCGGGTGGAAACCGGCACAGTACCGGTTATCTTTGAATGAATACCGGCCGCCGGCTGATAAGCGAACCAGTTTCTCCCATTGCGGGTTTTAATACCGGCGCAATGGCCAGGGGTGAACCGGGAATACCGCTTGCTTTTACCTGGCGGGGAACGGAATATAGAATACGCACCGAGCTGCGTTCATGGCGTGAACTGCGCCCCTGCCGAAACGGCTCGGGCGAACAGTATGCCGGGAAACACTATCACGAGATTCTGACCGAATGCGGCAAATTGATGGTGTTATATCGTGAACGCAGCGGATCAAAAAAAGATAAATGGATTCTCTATACCATCACTGAAGCAACGGCCCTTGCAGGGGATACACCCGTTGAATACAACGACAAGGAGAACTGATGCGCATAGCTGTTCTGGTCTCGGGCGGCGGCACAAACCTGCAGGCATTGATTGATGCTGCAGCCGGATGCAAAAAAGGCGAGCCCGGTTGGTATGAAATAGCGCTGGTAATAGCAGACCGCCCCGGAATCTTTGCACTGGAGCGTGCAGCAACGGCCGGCATCAGACATGAACTTGCACTGCCTCCCCCAGGCGTTCCCCGACAGCAAGCCCGGCGCGCTGTCAGCGATACGGTGCTGAACCTGGCGCTTCAAGCCGGAGCGGATGCACTGGTTCTTGCAGGCTGGTTGACCATTCTGACAGGGCCGCTCATCGATGAATATTCGGGTCGCATTGTCAACCTGCACCCTGCCCTGCTGCCTGATTTCGGCGGCGAGGGTATGTGGGGGCATCATGTACATGAGGCTGTACTGAGATCCGGCGCAACAGAATCAGGCTGCACTGTTCACCTGGTAGATGCCGGTTGTGATACCGGTCCCATCCTGCTTCAAAAAAAAGTACCCGTACTTTCCGGTGACACCCCTGACATCCTTGCCGAACGTATCCATACAGTTGAGCACCAGGCTATCGTCGAAGGCGTACGAATCCTGGCTGACCGGCTGCACAGTCAATGCTGACTGCAAATATAAAAAAACAGGCATCTTACATAAAAATCACACTTTCTTAACATCCGGCAGTTACCTTCCGTAGTGTATGAAACAGATTAAATATCATGAGCGGCTTTCCCGCATGATGAAACGGACACAACGTGAAACTGCCGGACGAATCAACTTTTCATTTTCAGATATTACAGCAATTCTGAATCTGGCAGCCCATGAATTCGCAGCATCTGATCCTTGTATGCTGATTATCAAGGATCATGCAAGCGGTCGCATGACTACAATCACCAGCTTTCCGCAAGATAGGGAAATTCTGGATCGAACCACCTGCGATCTTGAGAAGGACGCGGTAACACATTATGTACTCGTAGATGCAGTTGATTCCTTCAAAGGAATCGTTACAACGCAAGACCTCCTCATGTATGCCCTTCGTGAACATCAGCGGGAGCTGCAACTAGCAGAAACCATACAAGGGCGACTTGTACAACCGTCCATAGCGATCGACGATGGAACTGTCGCCCTGGCTTGCGCCTCGGTAATGGCCCGCGGTGTAGGAGGCGATTTTTATTCTGTCAAAAAAATTGATTCCAACCGATGGTTTTTCTGCCTGTGCGATATATCAGGGAAAGGTATTTCGGCAGCTTTAGTAACTGCTGTACTTTCCGGGTTTCTTGACAACGAGCAGTTTATCGATCCCCTGGAAACCATTCTGAAGCGTCTTAACAAAACACTTCTGGATACTTTTAAACTGGAAAAATTCCTGACAGGGATGTTTGCCCGCTTTGACGCGCGGACAGGCTTGCTGGAATATTGTGACATGGGACATTCGTATTTCTTCACCCTGCAAAACGGAATGACACAACAAATTTCCAGAGAAGCAGACAACATGCCTCTTGGTTTGGTAGCCGGAATTCCGGTTACAACACGGGCGCTTCGTCTTGAGCCGGGAACAGTCCTTGCTGTTGTAAGCGATGGTATCATGGAACAGAAGAATCGCAAGGGAAAGCTCTTTCCTGTAGATACACTGGGCAAAGCCCTGCCGGTAAATCCTTCAGGCAAACGGGATTTACTGAAGGCAAAGATATCAATTCTGGAATCTTTTTTTTTAGCTTCAAGAAAGACATTCCCCAACACGATGATATCAGTCTTTTACTGTTTCACTATCAGAACACCCCGGCCTGACCGGTTGAGAGTCCCAGTTTTTTCTGCTACTATCTGGCATCCATTGCAGACAGGGAGACAGGCACATGAAAAAACGGGCGCTGATCAGCGTATTTTACAAGGACGGAGTTCTTGAACTGGCACAGTACTTGGTAAAAAACGGCTGGGAGATTCTTTCAACCGGAGGAACTTTCAAACATCTTGCATCGAACGGCATCACGGTCACAGATGTCAGTTCTGTTACCGGCTTCCCGGAATGTCTTGATGGACGGGTCAAAACCCTGCATCCAATGATCCACGCCGGCTTGCTTGCAGTAAGAGGCAATCCCGAACACGTTCAAACCATCAATGAACTTTCTGTCGCCCCGATTGATCTGGTCTGTGTAAACCTCTATCCCTTTTTCGAAAAAGTCCAGGCCGGACTTTCCTACGAGGAAACCGTTGAATTCATCGATATCGGCGGCCCGACCATGCTGCGCTCGGCAGCAAAGAACCATCAGGATGTCCTGGTGCTGACAGAGGCCGCAGACTACCCGGTTGTAATCGAGGCGCTGGACGCAGCGGAACAGGACACAGCCCGGGTACCACTTACGCTCAAGCGCCGCCTTGCCGGAAAGGTTTTCAACCTGACCTCCGCCTATGATGCGGCAGTCAGCCGTTTTATGCTCGGCGAAGCAGGCAGCCCCGTGGAAGCTTCCGGCGATTTATGGCCGGAATACCTTACTCTGCCGCTGCGCCGCTCCCAGTCCCTGCGCTACGGAGAAAACGGTCACCAGCAGGCGGCGCTCTACCTCACCGCTGACAGCATCGGCGCCTTCGGCGGCATGGAACAGCTGCAGGGAAAAGAGCTCTCTTACAACAATATGCGGGACCTGGACATTGCCTGGAAGGCTGCCGGTGCATATGACCTCTTTCAAAGCCGCCTGACAGCAGATCACCCTGCCCGCGGCGGTGACGGACGACCGGTTTTCTGCGTTGCCCTCAAGCACAACACCCCCTGCGGCGCCGCCCTGGGAGCAACAGTCCTGGAAGCCTACACACGAACCTGGCGCTGCGACCCTGTTTCCATCTTCGGGGGCATCATCGGCTGTAATGCAGTCATCGACGCTGAATCCGCAACAGAAATGGTAAAAACCTTCCTTGAGGTAATTGTCGCCCCGGGGTATACACCTGAGGCCCTTGAGATATTCGCCGCTAAAAAGAACCTGCGACTGATCAAAGCCGCAGTACAGCCGAACAATCTGACCGAGGTTCTCAGTGTTGACGGCGGAGTGCTTATTCAGGAGCGCGACAACCAGCTATTCGGAGAATGGAAGGTAGTCACTGAAAAAACTATAGAACCGGCCGATGCCGCAGAAATGGCCTTCGGCATGACTATCGCCCTCTTTGTCAAATCAAACGCAATCGTCGCGGTCCGCGACGGAGCTGCTGTCGGTATAGCAGGCGGTCAGGTAAACAGAATCTGGGCTGCGGAACAGGCCCTCCAGCGCGCAAAGGCAGTAACAGAAAATCCGGAAAACGGATTCTCCGGCAACGCCCGTGTTCTTGTTTCCGACGCCTTCTTTCCGTTCTCTGATTGTGTGGAAATGGCGAACTCCTACGGTATCAAAGCTATCGTACAGCCCGGAGGCTCAATGCGCGACCAGGAATCAATCGACTGCGCAAACCGCCTGGGCATCGCCATGGTGTTCACCGGTACACGACACTTCAAGCACTGACATGAATATAAAAGGTCCGGAAAAACCGATGTGGTTTTTCCGGATCAAAGCCATAATATAACGGCAGGCCGCAGCCGCCGGGAGGCATTGATGGGTAAAACCCTGGTTGATAAAGTATGGGACCTGCACAAGGTTGCAACACTGGATTCCGGCGAAGATCAGCTGTTCATCGGATTGCATCTTGTCCACGAGGTTACTTCCCCTCAGGCCTTTGCGATGATCAAAGAACGCAACCTGACCGTATTGAGACCCGACCGTACTGTGGCGACAGTCGACCATATCGTGCCGACACATAGCACACAGCGCCCGCTTGAGGACAACCTTGCAGAGCAAATGCTCGCCGCACTTGAAAAGAACACAAACGAAAACGGCATTACCTTTTATAACTGGGGATCAGGCAAACAGGGCATCGTCCATGTTGTCGGCCCGGAGCTGGGCTTAACACAGCCGGGAATGACAATTGTCTGCGGGGATTCCCATACCGCAACCCACGGGGCTTTCGGCGCTATAGCATTCGGAATCGGCACCAGCCAGATCCGCGATGTTCTTGCGACTCAGACCCTGTCTGTAACCAAACCTAAGGTGCGACGTATCCTCTTCACCGGCACACCCGGACTCGGTGTCACGGCAAAAGACTATATCCTTGCTGTCATCGCCAGGCTGGGCGTCAACGGCGGCATCGGCTATGCCTATGAATATGCAGGAGAGGCCATAGAAGCGCTCGACATGGAAGGCCGGCTTACAATCTGCAATATGAGCATTGAAGGCGGCGCCCGGTGCGGCTATGTTAATCCCGATCAAAAAACGGTTGAGTATCTGCGCGGACGGGAACATGCTCCGAAAGGAGATGATTTTGATAAAGCTGTCGGGTTCTGGCTTTCAATGGCCTCGGACAGCGACGCTTCATATGACGACGAAATCGTCATAGACGTTTCAAGCCTTGAACCGATGGTAACCTGGGGTATCAACCCCGGTCAGGGAATTGGTATAAGCGAGATGCTTCCAGACAGCGATACCCTTGGTGAGGGAGCAGCCACAGCTGAAGCCGCCTACACGCACATGGGGTTCAAACCCGGCACGCCTGTTGCGGGTATTCCTGTTGATGTGGCGTTTATTGGCAGCTGTACCAACGGCCGTCTGTCCGACCTGCGGGCAGCAGCGGCTATTCTGAAAGGACGCAAAGTCGCCGCATCGGTACGCGCTATAGTTGTTCCCGGGTCGGAGCAGGTAAAGGCCGCAGCCGAAGCGGAAGGCCTTGATGTGATTTTCCGGGAGGCGGGTTTCCAGTGGCGCGGAGCAGGCTGTTCGATGTGCCTGGCCATGAACCCGGACCGGCTTAAAGGCCGTGAGCTCAGCGCTTCTTCTTCAAACCGGAATTTTATCGGCCGTCAGGGTTCGGCCACCGGACGAACCATACTGATGAGCCCGGCGATGGTTGCAGCAGCGGCCATCAGGGGTGTAATAACCGACGTACGGGAGTTTCTGTCATGAACCAGACAAGCATCATTCACACTATAACAGCTGTCGGCGTATCCCTGCGAGGAGATGAAATAGATACAGACCGGATTATTCCGGCACGATTTTTACGCTGTGTTACTTTTGACGGGTTAGGAGAACAAGCCTTTTTTGATGAGCGGTTTGATGAAAACGGTACTGTAAAAATACACCCCTTTAATGATTCCCGGTATGCCGGCGCCGGTATCCTTGTTGTCAACCGTAATTTCGGTTGTGGTTCATCACGGGAACACGCACCGCAAGCCCTTGCGCGCTGGGGAATCAGGGCATTAATCGCTGAATCGTATGCTGATATCTTTGCGGGAAATTGTGCATCCATCGGTGTTCCGGCAGTAATTGCATCACCGGCAGATGTTTCTGCAGCACAAGAGATACTGGATAAAACACCGGGAACCCGACTGGAGATCAATCTGGAAACAATGCACGCCAGAATACTGAATCACGATTTTCCGGTAACAATGCCCGAATCACATCGTCGAAAGTTTTTGAGCGGCAGTTGGGACACAACTGCCGCTTTGCTGGCAAACCGTGAAAAAATCAGTTTGACCGCAGCCTCGATACCCTATCTGAACTTCAGCAAAAAGGCATGCCGATGAAAAATATCAAAATGACCGGTGCACAGGCTATAATCGCAGCCTGCGAACAACATGAAGTAACACACATCTTCGGGTACCCCGGAGGCGCGAACATACCCATGTTCGACGCTCTTATTGACTCACCGGTTAAACTGGTCCTGAGCCGCCATGAGCAAGGCGCAGTACATATGGCAGACGGTTTTGCCCGCGCATCAGGAAAGGTCGGCGTTGCACTGGTTACATCCGGGCCGGGTGCTACCAATGCCATAACCGGAATCATGACTGCGCAGATGGACTCAATACCGCTGATTGTTATCTGCGGACAAACCATCAAGGCTAATCTCGGCAAAGACGCTTTTCAGGAAGCCGATGTTTCCGGAATCAGCTATCCTGTAGTTAAATACTCATACCTGGTAAAGGACGTCGAACGCATCCCCCAGGTTATGAAAGAAGCGTTTTTTTTGGCATCCAGCGGGCGACCGGGACCGGTTCTGATTGACATCCCCAAGGACGTTTCTTCAAGTGTTTTTGAACCGGATTTCTCTGTCGAGATGGATTTACCCGGATACCGGCTGGCCGGGGGACTTGCTGAATCTGAGATCGAATATACAGCCGCAGCACTCAATGAAGCCAGACGACCGGTGCTGCTTGTCGGCAACGGCGCGGTAATCTCCGGAGCCGAACATGAAATTACAGCTCTGGCAGAAAAAATGGGTATACCGGTAGTGTCCACATTATTGGGGAAAGGCAGTTTTCCGGAAGATCATCCCCTGGCACTTGGAATGCTCGGAATGCACGGAACTGCATATGCAAATATGGCT
>CAZXJV010000021.1:0-20391 GCA_964641135.1 uncultured Treponema sp.
TTAGGATTCAAAACACCTGAAGAGGTTTTTGTCGCACTTCGTCATTGAACGCGGGTCTATTTAGAAAAAGCAAATGATCAGATTGGGTTAATCGGAGAACTTGGGCAGTGCTGGAACTGCGAGTTCTGTACTAAGTGTTCAAAATATTTATTTATTTTGGACACTTTTTTTTTGCTTGACAGATAGAATTTTCGCACTTACAATATATTTAAGAGCTTAAACGTAGCCTGTAAGCTGTAACAAGACGAAAAAAACTGTCAAATTATTGCTATTTTAAAAAGTTGACTGGGAATGTAAGCGAGGCATAATTTGATTTGTTGGTCTTGCAAAAAAAATGTTGGTAGACTTTGGATTGTGAAAACAGTCGTATTTGGGAGAAATGTTGTGTTTTTAAGCAAGACTGCCCAAACCCTGAAATAAAAGTTTCCGAGTACATTATCAAAAAAAGGAGAAACTTGTGCTAAAAAAAATTATCCTAGTTTTATTGACAGTCTTTTTGGTGGCCTGTCAAAATCCTTTGAATCTTGCGGAGAATTCTATTCTGGATGATCTTGAGTTTTCTGCAGACAGTCTAAGTCGAGCTGCGGTTTCATGGCCTCTTGTGTCTGAGGGATCGTCAGGAGTCGAGGTTAAGGCACTTCAGTATTTTCTGAAGCACCGTGGGTATTCGATTAGCGTGGACGGAGTCTTTGGATCAGCCACAGAAAAGGCGGTTATTGCTTTCCAAAAATCCAAGAAGCTAACCCCTGATGGTATGGTGGGTTCTGCTACTTGGCCTCAAGTGGTCGTAACCGTGCGCAATGGAGACAGTAATCAGGCTGTTCGTGCCTTGCAAACCTTGTTAAACTCCAAACGCTCTGCTGGTCTGACAGTGGATGGCATTTTCGGGTCGGGCACGCTTTCTGCAGTCCGCTCTTTCCAAAGTGCAAAGGGTCTTACAGTCGATGGTATCGCAGGTCCAGCGACCTGGAGTGCTTTGATTGGCTCGAGTGTTAGTACCAGTGATTTTTGGGGCTCGCGTGTCGGGAAATGGGTATTCCCTGTAAAAGGTGGTGTCTACTCGGTGCACAACGGAGTGCGTAATTTTGGAGCATCCCGTGACGGTGGTGCTCGCATCCACGCAGGCATCGATTTGCGACCCTTGTCTGGTCCTGGTGCCAAGGTTTATGCTATGACCAGTGGTACTGTGACGGGCTACTACGCTTTCTATTATGGTACTTATGCACTACAGGTTCAAAACGATGATGGCACGGTCGTTCGTTATGGTGAGATCATCTCTCCCTTACGCTCTGGTAAACGGGTGACCAAGGGGCAGGAGATAGGTACAATCATTCGCAACACTTCGTCCTATCAATCTTATATGCTTCATTTGGAGGTATATATGGGAACCTCCACAGGTAGCCTGACCCAATCTAATTCCTATTACAAATATGTACCTTCCCGAAACTACCAGCGCCGTTCTGACCTAGTGGATCCGATGGGAGTGATGAAATTGTACTAGTCTTTGTCAAGGGAAGTGGCTAGACCATTTCCCGCTTTACAAAGGCGAGGAGCTCAAGGAGGGACTCGCTGTTTTCGAATATTTTTTTTTATAAAAAAATGGATTGATGAAATTTAATAAATAGTGTGTTTTAACAGCTATTTTTTAAAAAAAGTTTTTGTATGTTTAAAAATGTAATTACCTGTGTTTTTTTAATTTTTGCTTGTAGTAATGTTCTATTACATGATTCTGTAGAAGAAGATTTTAATAACGATAGAGCTAGTACAGCAAACGTCTATTTTTCAAACGCAACGCAAGTAGCAGATTTTGTTAAGAGCCATGGATATAAATGGGAATGGAGTGATTTAGGGAATATAAATCTTGTCATTATTAGAGGAGCAGGATCTGGTTACAAACCAAGTTCATCATATTATGACAATGTTTATGACGATTTATTTGTCGTTGTTACTAAAAGTGGTGCCGTTTATGAATATAATCGGGGTAATGCAGAAGGAACGACATGGGCTACTAAAGTCAATGAATATGGCTATAATAAACTGATAGGAACTGTCATTTCGGGTTTTTTGCGGTTTCGGGTCAAAATTCGGTTTTTCCCCCGAACTACGACTGTTTTCGCACCCCGAACAACTAATCCAATCAGAATTTTCCGGCAACGCCGACTCCAAGAAGTGTAATTCCAGTCTATTTCTGCCGTCAACCCCTGATTCGCGTTAATGCGACAAAGCTCAAACACATAACTCCCCCACGAAGCCATATAAACTCCGATTTCGAGGTGTTATCCTGTTCCGCATAAACTTCGTTTTTGGGTATTATACCTACACCAAAGCAAGCTCAGGAGCAAATCCAGTCAAGATAGATTACGCCATTTGGAGAGCGTAATCTATCTTGACTCATAGGGCCCTCCGACAAGCCTTTCTTTCCTTTCCGCTTCTATTTTTTTCCCTTTTCTGGTATCATAACAACCAAAATGAGCGGGTAGTGCCTACCGGATGGGTGGATTAGGAGGGTAAAGTGGCCAAAGGAACAACAGAAATGAGCAATACAGCGGATATGGGTGAAAAACTCAAGGCGCTGGAGGTTGCCCGGCTGCAGATTGAAAAGCAGTTTGGACAGGGATCGCTGATGAAACTCGGTACCGACGCCGGAGCTGCCGGCATCGAAGTTATCCCCTCGGGCAGCATCCTTTTGGATGAGGCGCTGGGCATCGGCGGCTATCCCCGCGGACGCATTATCGAGATTTACGGACCTGAATCCTCCGGAAAAACCACACTGGCCCTCCATGCCATCGCCGAGGCACAAAAGATGGGCGGAATTGCCGCCTTTATCGACGCAGAACATGCCCTTGACCCCCTGTATGCCCGAAACCTCGGTGTTAATATAGATGAATTGTGGGTATCCCAGCCCGATACCGGCGAACAGGCCCTGGAAATTGCCGAAAGCCTTGTGCGTTCCGGCGCTGTGGATATCATCGTTGTGGACTCTGTAGCCGCTCTGACCCCCCAGGCCGAAATTGAAGGCGACATGGGCGATTCACACATGGGCTTGCAGGCCCGCCTGATGAGCCAGGCCCTGCGCAAACTGACCGGCATTATCGGCAAAAGCAAAACCATCATCGTCTTTATCAACCAGATCCGCATGAAAATCGGCGTCATGTTCGGAAACCCCGAAACCACCACCGGCGGAAACGCCCTTAAATTCTATGCCTCACTCCGCCTTGAAGTACGCAAGATTGAAACCATTGACAAGGGCGAAGAAGACGCTGTCGGCAACCGCGTCCGCGTCAAGGTTGTAAAAAACAAGGTTGCGCCCCCCTTCCGCAAGGTTGAACTGGATGTCATCTTCGGCAAGGGCGTGTCGGCTACTGCAAGCCTTCTTGACTCTGCGGTGCGCCATGAGTTTATAGATAAAAAAGGCGCCTGGTATTCCCGCGGCGACGAAAAAATCGGACAGGGCCGCGAAAACGCCATGAATTTTCTGGAAAGCAATCCCGAACTGCGTCTCGAGATTGAAAAGGCTATCCGCGAAAAACTGTTTCCCGGACAAAAACTTCGTACTGCCGCACCGGCTGAACCTGCAAAACCTGCAGCCGGGGCAGCAGGAGCCAAGGCCGCAACAGGTGCTTCCCCTGCAGCAAAGGACAGCCTGTTTCCCGGATGAGCGGGCAGGTAATCCTGTCCCTGGGCTCAAACCTCGGAGACAGCCGGGCTCTGCTGCGTTCGGCCGTAGAACGGGTGCGCAGCATCCTTACACACCTTCGGGTCTCGTCTGTGTGGAAAACCGCTGCGGTAGGCCCGGTGGCCCAGGAGGATTTTTTGAATCTTGCACTGGCAGGTTTTTGTGACCTTGATCCGTTAGCATTGCTTGACCGCCTGCAGCAGATCGAAGCAGATCACGGACGACAGCGGGACCGTGAGGTACCCAAGGGCCCGCGAACCCTGGATATCGACATCGTTTTATATGGAAAAAGAATCATGAACACGGCGCGTCTGACGATACCGCATCCCGGACTTCTTCAGCGGCGTTTTGTGCTTGTGCCCCTGCTTGAGCTTGTTCCCGATTGTGCCGATCCTGTAACAGGACGGCTGCTTTTTGATGCAGCGGCCGGTCTTGAGGACCAGAACATGGAAAGGATGGGACCACTATGACAGAAAACGAACAGGCCGTTGCGGCAGAAACCGGACACACAACATTCCGTATCAATGAATTCGAGGGCCCCCTGGACCTGTTGTTGTTTTTGATAAAAAAGAACGAGGTCAATATCTATGACATACCGATCGCCCATATTACCGAGCAATATCTTGATTATATGGACTATGCCCTGAGCACGGATCTTGCAGACCTGACGGAATTTTATGGCATGGCAGCCAATCTGTTGTATATTAAAAGCCGGATGCTGCTCCCTGTCGAGATTACCCTGGATGATGACGAGATTGATGATCCCCGTCAGGAGCTTGTAGACAAACTCATCGAATACCAGAAGTTCAAAAAGCTGTCCGAGCTGATGGAAAACAAGGAAAACGAGGCAGAGTGGGTGTTTGAACGCAAAAAAATCCAGCGCCCCCTGCCGTTTGATGACGAGGAACAGATGTGGGAACGCCTTGACACCTGGGATCTTTTAAAAACGTTTTCCAATCTGGTTTCCAGCTATAATTCGGAAAGCATCATCGACCTGTATGAAGAGGTGTCAGTCAACGAAAAGATCGCCCTGATGAACGAGCTGCTGGAACAGCGGGGCGAATGTCTGTTCACCGATCTGATTGTACGGGCCGGCAACCTTATGGATATTGTGTGCGCCTTTATGGCCCTGTTGGAGGCTGTAAAATTCCGCATGGCCTGCGTCTGGCAAAACCGGATGTTCGGCGATATAAAAATAAAACCCTGGGAGAAGGTGGCAGTAGAGGATATCGAAATCACCGTCGGGGGGTAATGTGAGCTATGGAGTATAAAATGGAAAAAGAAACGGCCCTCATCGAGGCTATTTTGTATCTGGACACCGAGCCGCTGGATGAGGCCTCTCTTTCGCGTATATCCGGTTTGTCGCTTGAGGTGACAGAGGCTGTTCTCGAGCTTCTCAGGGAACGCTATGCAGGCGAGGCCCACGGGGTCGAGCTGGCCCGTATTTCGGGCGGCTGGGTGTTGAGCCCCAAGCGCGATTTATGGGAAAGTTTAAAGGACAGATATGGAAAACGGAACGACAACCGTTTGTCGAGAGCGGCCATGGAAACCCTGTCGATCATCGCGTATTCACAGCCGATTACACGCGGCGAGATTGAGGCAATCCGCGGCGTGTCCGCCGACAACATGATTCGTCTCCTGGTTGAGCGGAACCTGATAAAAGAAGTCGGCAAAAAAGATGTTCCCGGTAAACCGGTGCAGTACGGCACCACCCGCGATTTTTTAAAGCTGTTCCGCCTGGACAGCATTGCAGACCTGCCCAAGCTGGATGAAACCGAAAATGAACGATTCGAACTGTCCCGCTGATTCTGCAACTGGCCAAGGGCCGGATGTTTCTGCTGCCGGGGTACGTCTGCAGGTGTATCTGGCACACGCCGGAGCCGCTTCCCGTCGCGGAGCCCAGGCTCTTTTGGATGAGGGCAGGGTGCTGGTGAACGGCCAGCGGGCAACAGCTGTCGGCCAGCGTGTCTGTGAAGGCGATCTGGTCCAGCTGGACGGAAATCCTGTCAAACTTGAAACAGTAAAACGCTATATCCTTCTTAACAAGCCTTCTGGCTATGTGTGTTCCATGGCCGATGAAAAAGGTCGCCCGGTCGCTGCAGATTTGCTGAAAGCGGATATTCACGAGCGGGTGTACAACGTGGGCCGTCTGGATATGTTTTCGCAGGGAGCCCTTATTTTTACGAATGACGGCGATTTTACGGCGCGGGTAGGGCATCCTTCTTCCGGAATAGAAAAAGAGTATATAGTAGAAACTACCATGCCCCTCAAACCCGGTGTTGCTGAACGGTTCCAGAACGGTATTCGTATCGACGGTGTGTTTTACCGTGCCCTGTGTGCAAAGGAACTGTCATCACGCAGGCTTAACATCGTTCTGGTGGAAGGTAAAAACCGGGAAATCCGCCGTGTGCTTTCGTTTTTTGACATCAGCATCAGACGCCTGACGCGGATCAGGATAGGTCCGGTCTTGCTGGGCGATCTGCCGTTCGGGGCATGGCGCCCGCTTACCGAGGCAGAAATCTCCGGTCTTCTTGCCGGTACAGGGGAGAATGAAGGAACATGATTATCGCTATTGACGGACCTGCCGGGTCGGGAAAAAGTACTATCGCCAAAATACTTGCCCGCCGCCTTGGTTTGGTCTTTTTGAATACCGGCAGTTTCTATCGGGCCCTTACCCTTGCCTGGCTCAGGCATAACGGCGGAGCCGGCGACGGCAGCGGGTCCGGGATCAGTCTGCCCCTGGACGAGGATGCCGTTATTGCTTTTGCCCGCTCGGTAGATTTTGCATACCGGGATGGGCATATCTGGCTGGGGCAGGAAGATGTAGAGCCTTTTGTCCGCTCCGATGCGGTTGAAGCCCTGGTTGCGCCTCTTTCGGGGATTGTAGAGGTCAGGCACATTGTAAACCACAAGATCCGCGAGGTAGCCCGTGCGACCGGAGTGGTCTGTGAAGGCCGCGACATGACTACGGTTGTCTTTCCGGATGCAGAACATAAGTTTTATCTTGATGCCTCTGTGGAAGCCAGGGCTAAACGCCGGTTTGAACAGGGTACCAGCGGCCTCGGCTTTGATGAAATTTGCCGTTCTATTGCCGAACGGGACGAGGTTGACCGAAATAAAAAGGAAGGAAGTCTTAAAATCGCACCTGATGCTTTCTATATAGACACCTCGGACTTGACCATAGATGCTGTTTGTGAGATTATAGTAAGCAAAATTCACTTATAAGGGTTGGTTATGGATCAGATGGAAGTGGCGAAGGATGTAACAAAGAACTCCGGTGGTAACATCCAGACACAATTACAGGAGGAGTACCTCAAGTCGCTCGAATCGCTTGAAGAGGGACAACTCATCGATGGTGTCGTTATTCAGGTGACTCAGGATCAGGTATTTATTGACGTCGGATACAAATCCGAAGGCAAGATCCCGATTGGCGAGTTCTCGGTTATACCGAAGATCGGTGATACTGTAAGCGTCGTTCTCATGCAGAAAGAAAATCGGCATGGTGAGGTAATCGTTTCAAAACAGAAGGCTGATGTAAAGGTTTTCTGGAAAAATCTCAGACAAGCGTTTCAGGACAAGGCTCCTGTTGAAGGTACTATCGATAAGGTTGTCAAGGGCGGTTTCGAGGTAGATCTCGGCGCCGGCGTTCGGGCATTCCTGCCTATCAGTCAGTCCGACAGCCAGAAGGTTGAAAAAGCCGAGAAGCTCGTCGGCATGAAAGCAACCTTTTATGTGGAACGGCTGTATTCCGACAATAAGGTAAATGTGGTGGTAAACCGCCGCAAGTTCCTTGAGGAACAGACAGAGGTTAACCGCGAAGCCTTTTTCAAGAACATTCAGATTGGCGATACGGTTACCGGTACTGTAAAAAGCTTTACCAGCTTCGGCGCATTTATTGATCTTGGAGGATTTGACGGTCTTCTGCACATCAACGACATGAGCTGGGGTCATGTAACACGTCCCAAAGACTTTGTCAAAAAAGGTCAGGAGATTACCCTCAAGGTTATCCGTCTTGATCCGGAAGACAAGCGCATAAATCTGTCTCTCAAGCACTTCCAGGATGATCCCTGGCTGAACTTTGAAGACAAATATCATGTAAATGATATCGTTAAGGGAAAAGTAACCAAGCTGACCGACTTCGGTGCCTTTATCGAGCTTCAGGAAGGTATTGAAGGTCTTGCTCACATCAGCGAATTCAGCTGGGTCAAGAAGATCAACAAGCCTGAAGACATGGTCAAGATCGGCGACGAACTTGAATGCATGATTCTCGGTTATGATATCCAGGCCGGCCGTGTGTCTCTGGGCATCAAGCAGGTTACCGATAATCCCTGGGAGTCTCTGACAGAAAAATATCCTGTTGGAACAAAACTCACCCTGAAGGTTGTAAAGGTTACCAATGCAGGTGCCTTCCTTGAAATTGAAGAAGGCATTGACGGCTTCCTTCATGCGGATGATCTGTCATGGACCAAAAAGGTAAAGCATCCGGGCAGCGAACTGGCAGTAGACCAGGAGCTTGAAGTTATGGTTATCGAGAACGATCCCGAGAACCGCCGCATCCGCCTTGGTGTCAAGCAGCTTTCCGATGATCCCTGGCAGAACTTTGCCAACCTTAATCCTCCCGGATCAAGTGTTGAAGGCGAAATTACTTCCATTACCGATTTCGGTGTATTCCTTAAGGTTGCAGGCGGTATTGAAGGCCTGATCAACAAGCAGAATCTTACCGAAAGCCGTGAAGAGACCTTCGAAGACGCTGTAAAAAAATACACTGTCGGCGATAAACTCAAGGTGATTGTGGTAGATGTCAGCCCCGAGAAGCAGAAAGTTGCTTTCTCGATCAAGGATTACAAGAAGAAGGTGCAGCGCGAGGAAATCTCCCGCTACATGTCTTCGACTGCAGAGTCTGACAATGGTTCCTACACCCTGGGCGACATGCTGAAAGACAAGTCAAATTAACCGGCGTTTCGGTGAGCGGCATTGATGGCACCATCTAATTCGATTGAAAAAGAAAAGCTGAATGCCCTCATCGAAATCAACACGCTGATTAATTCCAATTATTCAGATATAAATGCATTGCTGGCTCATATTCTTGAGTCGGCAATGCATCTTGTAGAAGGCGAGGCATCCTCGCTGCTTCTGCTTGATGAACACCGCAAAACCCTGCGCTTTGAGGTTGCCCTTGGACCGAAAGGGCTTGAGGCAAAAAAGTTCACGGTAAAACTTGATGAGGGTATTGCAGGCTGGGTTGTAAAAAACAATAAAAGCCTGCTTATCAATGACGTCGCAAACGACCCCCGTTTTAATCCTGAAGTTCAAAAATCCACCGGTTATATTGTCAGTACCATGCTGGCCATTCCGATGCGCGTACGTAACGAGTGTATCGGTGTTATAGAAATCCTTAATAAAATCGGATTGCCGGCTTTTTCCCGCGAAGATCTTGAACTGATCGAAATTCTTGCCAATCAGGCAGCCCTTGCGTATCAAAACGCATGGCGCTATCAGCGGTCCCGTGACGAGATTGCTGTTCTGCAGGATCAGATAGCACTTGACCGCGGCTATCACACCATGATTGCTGCAAGTCCCATCATTCTTGAAAAACTGGATATTGTTGAACGGGTTGCAAAAAGCGAATCATCTGTGCTTATTTTGGGCGAAAGCGGGGTAGGCAAGGAACTCTTTGCCGAACAGCTGCATCTGCGCAGTGAGCGTGTAAACGGCCCCTTTATCCGGGTTAATTGTGCTGCATTGCCGGAAGGTCTGCTGGAAAGCGAACTGTTCGGTCATGTAAGAGGGGCATTCACCGACGCAGTTGCAAACCGGAAAGGCCGTTTTGAAGCAGCCGACACCGGTACCATCTTTCTGGATGAAATCGGCGATCTGTCCCTTTCCTTGCAGGCAAAATTACTGCGGGTTATACAGAATAAATCGTTTGAAAAGGTCGGATCCAGTGAAACCATCTGTGTTGATGTACGCATTGTGGCAGCAACCAACAGGGATATAGAACGCCTGGTTGAAGAAGGTAAGTTCAGATCGGACCTGTATTACCGGCTCAATGTATTGCCTTTGTATATTCCTCCGCTCAGACAGCGGCTTGAGGACATACCCGAGCTGGCAACCTTCTTTCTTAAAAAATTCCGCCGTGAAGTTAAAAAAGATTTTGTGGGTTTTTCCGAAGGGGCAATGAGTACCATTTTGTCCTACAGCTGGCCGGGAAATATCCGCGAACTGGAAAATACCGTAGAGCGTGCCTGCGTTATCGGCAAACCTCCCTATATACGGGAAGAAGATCTGCTCTTGAATATCAGGACAATGCCTGATAATAATACCTATGCAGACAAGAGCCTGAAATCGGTGCTCAATCTGTTTAAAAAGCATTACATCCAGAAAGTACTGGAAGAAAATGACTGGAACCAGACCCTGGCTTCCAGTGTACTGGACATTCAGCGTACATATTTATCCAGACTGATTAAAGAACTGGAAATCAAGGAGAAATAGCTATGGCTACAAAGGCTGCACAAAAGAAAGAAAAGAAAGATACCGAGAACACCGTTACTCATCTTGTGAATAATTTTGTTATGGCACATCGCAAGATTATCATTACTGTCTTTGTGGCTTTGATTACAGCACTGATTGTGCTTGTTGCGGTTTCAGTTGTCACCGAACGCCGCAGTACTGCTGCACTGGAAACAGTAGAACAGGCTTTTGCCGATTGGGAACGTTCCCGCATGGACGGAGCAGCTGATTCTGCAACCGAGGAAACAGTTATCCAGACTCTTGTCACTGTTGCAGAAAAGAACAGCCGTTCTCTTGCCGGAGCACGTGCATGGCTTACTGTTGCAGAGATTTATTTTTCACGTTCAGACTGGAAGACTGCTGCCGGTTATTATGAAAGTGCAGCCCGTGCAGCACCGCGTGCCTATACTGCACCTCTTGCCTGGTTTAACGCCGGGGTAAGTGCTGATAATGCCGGAGATGCTGATGCTGCCGTTGCCGCCTTCACCCAGGCTGCATCTCATGCATCATTTGCCTGGAATGCACGGGCCTGGTTTAATCTTGGACGTGTCCAGGAGCAGGCAGGTCGCACAGCAGAAGCTGTTGACGCCTATCAGAAACTGGCGGCCTTATACCCTGATAATGAGTATACAAAGCTTGCCAAATCACGCTTGATTGTATTAAATCAGTAACGTCAGCAGAATACTGACAAATCCGTTGTGTTTGTACACAGCGGATTTGCCGTACCGGAACTGCTTTCGGGGAGGTTTCGATGAATTACAGAAAGTACAAATGGCTGTTCAGAACCAGAGTTTTCGGCCTTGTAATCGGACTGGCGGTTGCCTTGCTGGTCAGCCTCATCGGATACTTCACCCCCCTGTTTCAGAACATAGAATCCCGCTTGCTTGATGCCTATTTTTCCATAAAAAATCTGGAAACCAAGACTGCCATCCAGAAGGGTGTGTGGAAAAGCGAGCCAAATCCTGCAATCAATGAAGACATTCTTATAATCGGCATAGATATTCGCGCACTGCAGCGGTTCGGTCAGTGGCCTTTTCCCCGCCGGGTACATGCTGACCTGGTTAATTCTTTCACCCGTATTCAGCGCCAGGAAGATCGCGAACGTCTGCTGTTTCTTGATATCTTCTTTATAGATGACTCAGCGGACCTGGAAGGGGATGCGCTTCTTGCAGCAAGCATTAAAGATAACGGTCGTGTTTTTCTTGAAACCGTACTGGATACCCTGTCAAACGGCGAAACCGTTGATGACGAGATGTTTTCGCGTCAGATGATTCTGTTTGAAAACAGCGGCACCATTACCCGCATTTCAGGCGACTGGCAATCCATTCCTACAACAATGGGAATTCAGACAAATCTCCCGTATTTTAACGAAGCAGCTGCCGGGTACGGAGCTGCCAATGTAATTCCTGATGATATTGACAAGATTGTACGCAGACAGCCTCTTGTTTTAAAACATTCACGTCTTGAGTTTGAAACAGCTTTTGAATCGCTTGAACCCGGAATGGACTTCCATGAGGAAAATGCATTTTACCGTCTGGCCTGGACAGATTCCAAGGGCAATACTCATCCCGTAGAAATGCCGTTGACAGAACGATCCCTGTCCGCCCTTCGCCGTCAGATCTGGCGTTCGGCTCCTCCTTTATATTATGATGCTGACGGTGACGGTGTTGCCGAAACCGAGACCAGGGTCATCCAGTTGTATCGCGACTGGTTTATGCCGTCAATCGCACTGGGCATGGCCGTTCAGTATTACAATGCAACACTGGATGATGTAGAGATTGTATTTGGCAAACATGTCACGATTAACAGACCGGATGCGCCTCCCATCCGGATCCCGGTAGATAAAAACGGTTCCATGCTGATCAATTTTGCCGGTTATGCGTCATCCCCTGCCGCAGACGGTTACCAGACCTTTACCGTCCGTTCTTATGCAGGTTACGCCCGCCAGACTCCTGATGATCCGGCGCTGTGGCCTGAAACCCGGGCTGTAAAAAACAAGGTTCTGATGATCGGCGCCTTTGACAGGGGAATGGCCTCCGACGAAAAACATACCCCGATGGGAATGATGTTCGGAATCGAGGTGCATGCAAACTCTTTGAATACCATTCTTACAGAGCGTTTTATCAGACAGCCTCCCCGGTCTCTCGCTGTTCTTCTTACCTTTTTTATAGTAGTCCTGGTAGCCTGGTTCGCGGCCAGGATGAAGAATTTCTGGTCACTGCCGTTAACCCTCCTTGTTTCTGTAACCCTGTTCTTAACCTGTTCAGTTTTGTTCGATCAGTTCAGCCTTCTGGTTAATTACAGCGTACCCCTGACCGGAATATTTTTTACGTATGTTTCTATCATCCTGTATCGTTCCAGCACAGAAGAACGGGAAAAACGAAAGATACGATCCATGTTCGGCAAGTACGTCAGCCCGGAAGTTGTTGCCCAGATGATGGATCATCCTCCGGAGCTGGGCGGTGTGGACCGTGAATTGACAGTTTTCTTTTCCGATATTCGCGGTTTTACCAGTCTTTCGGAAACCCTGACCCCGCAGGAACTGGTCAAGCACCTTAATATCTATCTGTCCGCCATGACAGATATTATTCTTGAAACCGGCGGTACTCTGGACAAATACGTAGGTGATGAAATCATGTGCTTCTGGGGAGCCCCGCTTGAGATGCCGGATCATGCTTTCCACGCATGCCGGTGTGCCCTGCTGCAGAAGAAAAAACTGGCGGAATTGAATGAACAGTGGCCTCCGGAAAAACGTCTGGCAATCGGTATTGGTCTGAATACCGGAATCATGACCGTAGGAAACATGGGATCCGAGGGCCGTATGAGTTATACCCTTATGGGCGACAACGTAAATCTGGGCGCACGCCTTGAAGGAACGAACAAGGTGTACGGAACCATGATTATTGTCAGCGAATACACGTATGCAATGGTTAAAGACCAGTTTGTGTTCCGTGAGCTGGATACGATTCGCGTCAAGGGGAAAAACCGGCCGGTAGTGATATATGAACTTATTGATGAATTATTTACGGAGTAATCCCGAGTTTTATGAATAAACGATTGTTATTGCCGCAGTGTATTTTCCTGTTCGCAGCCGTATGTGTGTTTTTTTCTACCGGTTGCGGTCTGGATACGTTTGTATATCTGGCACCGGTCAGAACAGGCACCAAGGTATCGGGAACAGATCCCCTTGCCATGCGCTTTCAGTTTATGACAACAGACGCCGACAATACCGCACTGGCACCCGGATATTTTCAGGGCTTTGAGGTATGGTACCGCATTTATAATGATCTTGACGCAAAGAATAGCGCTGCATCAGCCATAAACACACAAAATACCTCCAATCCGGCCGGGGTCGTAAATTATCTGCAGGGTTTAAAATATCAGAGACTTATACTTGACAATCGTCCGGTCAACGTTGTTCCTTTGATACCTTCAGCCGCTTCAGATCGGGAAATAATAATCCGTCTGATCGATTTTGATGCGATTGATAACGCGAGAATGACTATTGACGGAGTGGTTGCCGGAGTTCCCTGGCGATCCGTCAGCGGCGGGAAACCTTTTTCTGCAGAAATCCTTCCAGCCGATACCGATGTGCAGTTTAAAACAGATGCAGGAACAGATAATTGGTATGTTCAGGCCTTTGTTTTTGCATACGGTTTTGATGAATCATATAAAAGTCTATACAGTTCTGTTTTCGATTTGGGAGCAATTTATATCGAACAGCCTTGACCAAAAGCTGCTGATTTTGTATAGTGATGTTCAACAGGGCGCTTAGCTCAGCCGGTAGAGCGTTTGGTTTACACCCAAAATGTCGGCGGTTCGATCCCGTCAGCGCCCATAGCACACCCCGCAGTCTGCGGGGTTTTTTTTATTTTCCGGATTACGTATTGTGTCCGTCTTGTCCAACTCTGATCCTTTTTTTATACTGGGATGATGAAAAAGCCTTGTAGCGCAGTTCTTCTTTTTGTATCAATTCTTGTTGGTATTAATGCATACAGTCCTGATCTGTATCCGCCCGGGCATTGGATTTATGACGCGTTATCAGCTTTATCGCTTGAAGCCGGAAGAATGACAATGGCGGTAAATGCCCCCCTGTCAGGTTATGAGCTGGCTGTACACCTTGAGTCTATTCCATCCGGTCGTCTGTCACACCAGGGGCGCCTGATGTACGATCGTGTACGTGGTGAACTTGATCGCAAGGATGCTCTTTTTTCTTCACAACCACTCAGCATTGATATTCGGCCTGCCATTACAGGCGGCCTCTATTGGCGCCCTTCAGACGGAACCTTGCCCTTTGAATCTTTTGATGACTACAACCGCAGACCACCGTTGCTTTCTTTACCTCTCCGGCTGGATCTTGGTTCATATATAACAGCCGAGGCAGATTTTTCGGTAGGCACGGGGTATTGGTCTTCCATAAAGGATGATCTTTCTTTTTCTGTCCCGCTGAATGCAGACAGTGTAGATCTTAATGCTCCTTCAAAGGCATGGATAAGCGGCGGCAATCATTTTATGAGTGCAACTTTGGGCAGGGGGGCACTGGAACAGGGACGTACTGCTACCGGTAGTATGCTGCTGTCCGATTCCTGTGACAGACTGGATTGGGCCGGATTTGCTTTTTTTTCGCCCGATATACGCTTTTCACTGACAACCATCCAGCTGGCCCCTCTCAGATTTGCCTACTTCCATGAATTGATGTTCAGACCCAGACCCTGGCTATTGGTGCGGCTGGCCGAGGGGGCAACGGTAGCATCAAATTTTGACCCACGTTTTTTGAATCCGGTTATGATTTGGCACAGTTTTGCAGGCTGGAGGGATGATTACGGCGGTGCAGACAGCGATGACGACGGTGAAACTGATCGCAGTCCTGTCGGTACCCAGTTTGGTATTACTGTAGATATTGTTCCCCGCCGGGGCTTGCGTGTATACGGCGTGTTTGTCATGAACCAGTTTCAGACCGAGTACGAGCTCAAGAATTTCGGTGAAGGTGCCATGATTATTCCAAATTCGCTTGGCGGTATGGCAGGTCTGGAACTTCAGCGCCTGTGCAAGGATGGCTGGCTTGGCCTTACCCTGGAAGGGGTGTATGCAAATCCCTGGCTGTATATTTTGTCCAATAAAGATATCAGTTTGTATTGGTCTCGCCGGGAGCTGGTTGCTCCTTCCGGCTATCCTGCAAGGCAGATCAATCATTGGCTTGGTAGTCCCTTCGGCCCGGATTCTGTTGTCCTGCAGGCGGACCTTCGCTGGAGCATACCCGGTGCACGTTTGTACGGGCTTGAGTACAGGTTTGTTGCCCAGGGACCGAACGGAGAACGTTTCCTGAATGCCCCCTCCGATGAACAAACCTATCCTGATACGATACAGGAGGCAAAGGCAGCAACGCCGACATCTCCTGCATCGTACCAAAACCGGGTTCAACTGTATGCACGCCATACCTTTTCTGAGCGTTTTTCTCTTTCAGGACGTATCGGCTGGTCCGTTCTTTCAGGGCATCGGGGCGGACATTCCCCGTATGCGGATGCTTCTTTTACCTGGCATATCCGCTGATGATGTTTTC
The DNA here is from genome assembly GCA_964641135.1 of uncultured Treponema sp. Classification (GTDB taxonomy): domain Bacteria; phylum Spirochaetota; class Spirochaetia; order Treponematales; family Treponemataceae; genus Teretinema. Next base: position 15,747 of record CAZXJV010000021.1, read on the forward strand.
AGATTGACCGTCAGACTGTCAAAGGATATGATACTGCTATGAAGAAGACTTCCCGCGGATCTGTGTCGCCTGTACCGGCTGCTAACCAGAACAAATTGATTATTAAAGGCGCCCGTGAGCACAATCTCAAGAATATAGATCTGGAGCTGCCGCGGGATAAACTGATTGTCATATCCGGTCTTTCCGGTTCCGGGAAAAGTTCTCTTGCCTTTGATACAATCTTTGCTGAAGGTCAAAGAAGGTATGTAGAGTCGTTGTCTGCCTATGCCCGCCAGTTTCTGGGCCGAATGGATAAACCGGATCTTGACTATATTGAAGGCCTTTCACCGGCAATTTCAATCGAACAAAAAACTACTCACAAAAATCCCCGTTCTACTGTTGGAACTGTTACAGAGATTTATGATTACTATCGGCTCCTTTTTGCACGAGCCGGCAAGGCACATTGTCCTCAATGCGGAAAACCAATTGAGGAACAAAGCGTCGATCAAATTATCGAAACCATTCAGTCCTGGCCGGATGGAAGCCGTGTTCAGATTCTGGCTCCGGTTGTCAGAGGTAAAAAGGGTGAACATCAGAAGATTATTACCGATGCAAAAAATGCCGGATTTGTCAGAGCCCGTATTGACGGCATTCTTGTAAACCTTGAGGATGTCGGCCTGCTGGACAAACAAAAAAAACACACCATAGAAATTGTTGTAGACCGGGTTGTCCTTTCCGCTGATGTCAGAAAGCGCCTTGCTGAATCTGTTGAAACAGCCCTTGATTCTGCCGGAGGAATTTTACTGGTAATAAAAGAAGAAGAGGAATACTTTTTTTCTCAAAAAAATGCTTGCGCCGATTGCGGAATTTCAATTCCGGAGCTGCAGCCCCGTCTTTTTTCATTTAACAACCCATTTGGTGCCTGTCCGGAATGCACCGGACTGGGGTCGCGTCAGGAATTCGATATCAATCTGGTCATACCGGACAGGTCTCTTTCCTTTAACGATGGAGCCTTTTTACCGTATAACCCTGATTCTGCCTGGAATCGCAGTCGTTTCGAGGCATTGGCACAGCATTTTAAATTCAGTCTTGCAGCTCCGGTCAGTTCCCTGCCCAAAAAAATTCTGGATATCATTATTAACGGTTCCGGAGACACGGCTATTGATTTTGTGTATGAAAACAGGGAAGGTACCGGGCACTTCAAATATCATCAAAGCTGGCCGGGAATTCTTGCAGATATGCGCCGGCGATACACAGAAACCTTTTCCGACACTCAGCGTGAAAACTGGGAAAAATATATGTCCACGACTGAATGCGAAACATGTCATGGCCGCCGCCTGAAAAGCGAAGCCCTGGCTGTAACAGTCGGAGATAAAAACATTCATGAATTGAGTCAGTTTTCTGTTTCGGACTCTTTGGCTTTCTTTGAACACCTCGAGCTTGGAGACACTGAACAGCAAATTGCGTCCCAGATATTAAAAGAAATCAATGCACGTTTGATGTTTCTGAAGAACGTCGGACTAGATTATCTGACCCTTGAAAGACAGGCAGGTACCCTTTCCGGCGGTGAAGCACAACGAATCAGACTGGCAACACAGATCGGTTCCAGTCTGATCGGTGTTTTGTACATTCTTGATGAACCGTCAATCGGATTGCACCAGCGCGATAACCAGCGGCTGATAGACACCCTGCTGTATCTCCGGGATCTTGGCAACACACTGATTGTTGTTGAACATGATGAACAAACCCTGCGCGTGGCTGATCATATCGTTGATCTGGGGCCCGGTGCCGGAGTGCACGGCGGTGAGGTAGTTGCACAGGGTACCCCGGAACAGGTCATGAAGGTTAAAAAAAGTTTAACAGGTCAATACCTTGCAGGAACACTGGTTATGGATCGTCCTGTCAGCCGAAGACAAGGAAACTCGATGTTCATACAACTGAGGGGAGCCCGTGAGCACAATCTCAAGAACATCGATATATCCCTGCCGCTTGGAGCCTTTACCTGTATTACCGGTGTTTCCGGTTCAGGAAAATCAACCCTCCTGTCGGATGTACTGTACCCTGCAATATCCAACCGGATAATGCGCACTTCCTGGCCCGAGGCAGACTATGATTCCATTGAAGGGCTGGAACACATCGATAAGGTTATCAATATTGATCAAAGTCCGATCGGCCGAACACCGCGTTCAAACCCGGCTACGTATGTCGGGGTTTTTACCGGAATACGTGATCTGTTTTCTTCACTGCCCGAAGCGAAAGCACGCGGTTACAAAAGCGGACGGTTTTCCTTTAACGTGAAAGGCGGACGATGCGAAAACTGTCAGGGTGACGGGACAATAACCATCGAAATGAATTTTCTTTCGGATGTGTACATTACCTGCGATGTATGTCATGGCAAGCGCTTTAACCGTGAAACCCTCGAGGTACGGTACAAGGGCAAAAACATCGCAGATGTGCTTGATATGACCATTGAAGAAGCTGCTGATTTCTTTGCTCCCATACCTCATATCGCCCGTAAGCTGGAAACCCTGTTATCTGTCGGACTTGGGTATGTTAAATTGGGTCAATCCGCGCTTACGCTTTCAGGCGGAGAGGCGCAGCGCGTCAAACTTGCCAATGAACTGGCCCGAAGATCGACCGGAAAAACCTTGTATATTCTTGATGAACCTACGACCGGCCTGCATTTTGCGGATGTTAAACAGCTGATGCAGGTAATACAGCGGCTGGTAGATCAGGGTAATACAGTTGTCATGATCGAGCACAATCTTGATGTTATTCTGCAGGCAGATTATCTCGTCGATCTTGGTCCTGAAGGCGGTGTTAGGGGCGGCCAGGTCATAGCGGCAGGTACACCGGAGCATATAGCCTCTGTCAGGAACTCATGGACAGGTCAGTACATTAAAGAGATGTTGGACCGCCGCACATGAAAAAAAGAAACTGGTTTGTTTTTTGCCCGATCCTGTTGTTTTTGTGTACTGCAGCACATCTCGCCGGACAAACGAATCCCTCGCCATCTGCAGCAGTCAGAACAATAACAATCGAGTCAGCACATACAATGGAGTATCTGAAACAAACTGTTGATTCCTCTTCCGGGCAGACACCGGCATCGAGCCCGGAAGAAGATCCGGAAGATACCTCGGTGGAACTGATTCCCGAAACAACAGAGCGTACTGCAGAAACAAAAACTGAAATAATCAAGTTTACCGGTTCTGTCGTCATTGTTGTAAAAGAAGGCCAATCAGAGTCACGTATAGCAGCGGATGAAGTCATCTATGACAAGTCAAGAGATACCCTGTCTGCACGTGGATCGGTAGTATATGAACATAAAAGCGGACAAACAACAGGTGAAAGTTTTTCAGGCGAAGCCCTGTATTTTGACATAAAAAAACGTCAGGGGGTCTTTCTTGGGGGGGCTGTAAGGCACAATCCCGGCAGGAAAGATTCCGACCCATATATCGTCCGGGCCGCGGTTGCCGGCCGCGATTCCAGTTCTGCAGTTGCTTTTCGCAACGGTATTCTGAGCACCTGTGATGATGATGATCCTCACTGGTCAATCAGGGCAAGCAGGATTTGGCTGCTTCCCGGTAATGAAATTGCGCTTCTTAATGGCGTTTTGTCAGTCGGTCCTGTTCCCTTGTTCTGGTTTCCCTTTTTTTACTATCCATCTGACGAAATGATTTTTAATCCGGTTTTTGGTTACAAAAACCGGGAAGGCTATTTTGTTCAGACAACAACGTATTTATACGGAAGAAAGCCGCTTCCATCACAGTCAGGATCAGGAACCAGTTTTTCCAATTTTCTGCAAAGTGATACGTTGAAAGAACAACGGCGAGAAGGTTTGTTTTACCGGAATCTTGAAAATGACGCTTCAGGGATAACACAGGATTACTTCAAGATTATGGCGGATACGTACTCTTCGTTGGGTTCCATGGCCGGTCTTGAGGGTTCCTGGACATTAAAAGGTATTGTCCGCAAGATCAATCTGAGTTCCTATATAGGTTTTTCACGGGTGTTATATCCCCCGTCCATGGGGATTTTTTGGACAACATATAACCCTGAAGGTGACGAAACCTGGGTTGATTCCCGTTTGTTGGATAGAACAGTTCCTTTTCGTTACCGCTTTTCGCTTGCAATGGAAATGGATCGGGCGCCTTTTAATATGCGCGTGTCATTCCCATTGATTTCTGATCCCTGGTTCCGTACGGATTTTCTTGACAGAAAAGAGACGATGAACTGGTTTCAGCTGCTGACCGAGCAGGAAAAGCTTGCCTCGGAAAAAACTGTATCGGAAGAAACCTCCTATTCCTGGTCTGTAGCCGGTTCGATCAATCCGCGTATTCCTGCACTTGCTCCCTGGGTCCAAAGTATTCGAATCGGCGGTATCACCGGACTTTTAACCTTTAATTCCAAGATAGATAAGACTCTTGATCCCTTAGCTCAACTGTATGACCCGCGTCGTCGTTTCTTTTATCCTGATATTCTTCGTGGAGAGGTTAAACCTGTTTTCTCCGGTACCTTGTTGCGTTCCGCATCAAAAACAGACACTGCTTCCGCAAAAAAAGATCCTGATCATCTTGTTTCTCCCTGGCCAACCGGTTCCGGGCTGGATGAAGCAAACGCATCCGCTGATGATAGTCCGGATGATACAGAAAACACACAAAACGAG
>CAZXJV010000021.1:20401-34624 GCA_964641135.1 uncultured Treponema sp.
TCCGCTTTTGCTGATTCCTGGTTTATTCCATCATTGGACAGCAGTAAAATCAAGTCTGTACCTGTTTCTTCCGTCCAGTATTCGTTACTTTGGACTTTTGAACCCGTCCTGACCCAGGAATTCCGGTATTACACAAAACCCTGGGAAACCTATGAAGACATTTATTGGCGGGGTTATGCTTCCGTCTACAGTCAAATCCGTGGCGGACTGAAGCTTACCGGAAGAATCAATTACAGAGATGGTTTCCTGGTATCTGATTCTGAACTTGGTTTATCAGGTCAATGGCAGGATCACCCATTTTTATCCGAAAAAGCATATGCCGAGGAAGATCAAGAGCGTATTAATCTGAAAAACTTGAAGGATTCTTCTTTTACCCTGACCGGAAAGGAATCCATCTCCATAAAACCCTTTACAAACACAGAATTCTTTAAACCAGTCGAGGGAACCTGGACTCTTTCCGGTATCTTGCTGAAATCTGAATTTATCGGAACAACGGAAAAAAAAGAATGGTTAATTCACCAGTTTGACTGGGAAAAAGATTATATCACAGCACATGAAGCCTCCGGCACCGTTGGTGTAAGCCTTGCTTCATATAATCAAACACTCACTATCGGAAGCTCTTTACCCCCCCTGCTTGAATCCTATACCGGACAATTATCTTTGGCCTGGCCTTTCGGTTCTTTGAAATCAACAACCAAATTGTACCAAATCAGTGAAACAGACAAACGCTGGTTTTGGGAACCTTTGGTTACTAATGTAGAATGGACACTTCCCTATGATTTCAGCTTATCTCAGGTTCATAAATATAATCTGTTGAAAGATAGACCAAAAGAGTTTTCTGTTACGCTTGGCAGAAAGGGATTTACCGCAGCAATCGACTATCTTGATACCCAGCCTTACCGCCTTGAACCCGGAACTGGCTGGGTCGCAGATGGTGAAGGAGTACGATTTATTCCATCATCGGCATCTGTTACCTATAATCCATCTACTCCATTCAGACTCTCTTTTATGCTCAACCGCATAACCTTTGAAACAACATTTAATTCTGTTCTTCAGATGAATCTGATTCGTTTGACTGACAGTACTTTCACATTTAGACCCAGATTAACCTTAAAAATACATGAATTCCTCGATCTCAGTTTTTCTTCACATAGTCAAAATGATGTAATTGCCCGTTATTTTCAGGATGTGCTTGATCTGCCGGCTCCGTTACCGGGTGAAGATAATGTGCTTATTGATTTGATGAACTCCTTCAAGCTGTGGGATAACGATGCCAGACGCGAGTCGGCTTTCAAGCTTAAATCACTCGACTTTTCTTTGACTCATTTCCTGCATGATTGGACTATGCAGTTCACATATTCTGTTCGTCCGGTGCTTAAAACGGAGAGTGCAAAATACTATTATGAATTCAGTCCGGACATCAGCTTTTCTGTTTTGTGGAAACCGATTTCAGATATAAAAACGGTAGTGAAAGCAAAAGAAGGCAGTTTTGTACTTAATCCGCCTGAATAATTCTGTCTTGACGGGGTGCGGAAGTTCTGAGTACACTTGACAAAAGAGGTTTATTTGGACAGCGGTTATACTATTGTCGTTGGTAATCAGGATTTGCTTCCGGCCCTTTGCGGTGCAAACGACAGCAATCTGCGCCTTTTGGAAGAATATCTTGGTGCCCGGATTGTAACTCGCGGAAACGAGCTTACACTGACTTCCGAAGATTCCGTGATGTGCGGAAAATTCCAGGATCTGGTAGAAAAATTGATGAGCTGTTCCTGTGAATCCGGTGACAGTTCCGGTGATCTTCTTCCCGCTTTAATCGCAGCTCAACAGGATTGCGTTCATTCGGGACATGTATCCTGTATTCACATACCACAGGGCCTGAAACGGGTATACCCCAAAACCGTCAGGCAGGCGGAACTGATCGAGGTCTTAAAAAAATACGAGCTGGTTTTTACCCTTGGTCCTGCTGGTACCGGAAAAACCTACATTGCTGTAGCGGAGGCCCTCCGGCAGCTTTTAAGCCGTCAGGTACGGAAACTTGTTTTAACCAGACCGGTTGTAGAAGCTGGCGAGAACCTTGGTTTTTTACCCGGAGATCTTGAACAGAAAATTCACCCGTATGTACGTCCCCTGTATGATGCGATGGAGTCTTTGATACCCTTTGACACGATTCGCAAGCTGGAAGAATCCGGCATGATTGAAGTTGCTCCGCTTGCGTATATGAGGGGCAGAAGTCTGAAAGAGGCTGTTATTATTCTGGATGAAGCACAGAACACCACCAGGGAGCAGATGAAGATGTTTTTGACACGTCTTGGCGAAGGTTCCCGTGCAATTATTACCGGAGACCCGAGTCAGGTGGATCTGCCTCCAAGAACTGAATCCGGTTTGGCACATGCTGTTTCAGTTCTTCGTGATGTCAAGGAAATAGCTGTAATCACCCTGAAAAACAGGGATGTGGTCAGAAACCATCTGGTACGAAAAATCGTAGAGGCTTATGAACAAAAAGAAAACGCACTATCTTAACCGCCATTTATTCCGATTGTCCCTGCTTGTGCGGGCGGAACGGCCTTTCATACTCTTATATGCTGTCGCCCTGCTGGTTCTGGCTGTTGCAACGTATTTCAGTTTTCTGGAGTTGAACAGTTTTCGCCAGTTGAATCTTGCGGACTACGAGGTTGGAAAGGTTGCCGAACGCGACATTGTTGCTGTTCGCGAATTCAGCTATGTTGACGAAGAGGCAACCCAGATACGACGTGATGCACGCCAGCGCCTTGTAACTGCAGTATTCAGGTATGATCGGGACCGTTCAGCGAATTTGGTCCGTGAATACACCGTTTTTTGCGATTTTTTGGAAGAAGCCCTGCGCAATGCCTCTTCTCCTGATCAGTTTATTCTTGAAGTGCAACAGGCCTATCCCGGGATGCTTGATCGACAACAGATTGCTGCTTTTTTTGCCTCACGGGACCGTCTTGGTCTGGTTGGAACCGCCCTTGCAGTTTTTAAGCAGATCATTAATGAGGGCTATACCGCACTTCCGGATCAGGGTATGGAACGGTTTAACCAGTCGGATGTAGAGATCATCCGTATACGGAACGATCGCAGCGAACGCAGTCTGAATGCGATGGAAACTTTGCTTACCGCCCGTTCTTTACGCTCCTATGTGCAAAACTCTCTTGTCAGCCTTGGCCGTCCTGTCTCGCAGGCTGATCAGGTACTTGCACTGATCCGGCCGTTTTTGCGGGAAAATCTGTTGTTCCAATCTGAAGAAAGCGAGATCAAGCTGGAATCAGCAAGCAAGCAGGTTCAGCCGGTTCTTGTAGTAATTCCGAAAGATCACAAAATAATCAGACGTGGTTTTATAATAAGCGAAGAGAATTACAGGCAGCTGGAAGCACTTGCAGGGTCGGGAATGTTTATCGATACCCGGCTTTTTCTTGGCACTGTTCTGTTTTTCGGAGTAATCCTGCTGTGCGCCCTGTTTTTGTTTTCACCCTCTCTGGGTGCGGGGTCACATAATTTTGCATCGGTCGTGTTTTTAACCTCTCTTTTTATTATTCACTATCTTTCCGCCCTGATTACATCGCATATTGACCTGTTTTCGCTTCCGCTGGATCATGCCTTTGCGGTTCCGACCGCACTGATTATTATGCTGACCGCCGCCCTGAAAGGTCAGCGTACAGCATTTAATCTGGTACTTCTTGTTACCCTGGGTATGGCTGCTGCATCCGGCTTTCAGTTTCCCGCTGCCTTGTTCTGCCTGTTGTCCGGTGCGGCCAGTGTCAGACTTATGAACATGACTTCCCGTCGTATCGATCTTGTGCGCTCTGCGGTTATTCTGGCAGTTATTCAACCCTTGCTTGCTTTCCTTATCGCAAATCTTATGCCGGGATCTATTCAGGATACCAGTTTTACCCTGATGGCAGCATCGGTGAACGGTTTTTTGAGCGGTATCCTTGTTCTGGGTTTTCTTCCGGTATTTGAAGCGGCCCTCAATACCTCAACCAGTTTCCGTTTAATGGAGTTTTCTGATCTTAATTCGCCCATAATGAAACGGATGCTTCTTGGGGTTTCGGGTACCTATAATCACTCAATTATGGTTGCTACACTGGCAGAGAGTGCATGTCGCGAAATTGGTGCAAATTCCTTGCTGGCCCGTGTCGGCGCCTACTATCACGATATTGGAAAAATGGATCAGCCGGAATACTATGTAGAAAACCAGACGGATCACAACAGACATCTCGATCTCAATCCCCGTCTTTCTGCCACAGTTATCCGCAGTCATGTTAAACAGGGTGTAGAAAAAGCACGCCAGCTTCGTCTTCCGGAAGAAGTAATTGATATTATTGCCGAACATCATGGGGACAGCCTGATTCAATATTTTTATTCCGAGGCAAAAAAACTTGATCCTGATGTTGATCCCGAGGACTTTACCTATCCCGGAAACCCGCCGCGAAGCAGGGAGTCGGCTGTAGTGATGCTTGCTGATGTTGTTGAGGCTGCCTGCCGGACACTCGACAAGCCCTCTGTGCCCAGGCTTGAAAAGTTTATACATGAACTGGTCTCCAAAAAACGGGATTCAGGACAGCTAGATAATTCCGATCTGACCTTCCGTGAACTGGAAATTATCAAACAAACATTTGTAAATATCCTTGCAGGCTATTATCATTCACGTATTGAATATCCCGGTCAGAAGGAATCAGGACAAAAAGATCTTTTCCCTGTCCAGACTCCGGCGAAAAGGAAAAATCATGAGTAATCGCGTTATTGTCGGGTGTGCAGAAGGGACCGTTGAACCGGTCTGGCTCGAGAATGTTGATCCCTTTGTTCAGCATGTTCTTTCACACCTGGATATTGATAACTGGGAGTTATCTGTCATGTTTTGCAATGACACATTTATCGCACAACTTAATAAACAATACAGAAATATTGAAGGTCCGACAGATGTGCTGTCTTTTGAGCAGGGAGATGAATACATTGACGACAATGACATTACCTGGTTTACTGCCGGAGATATAATAATCAGTCTTGATTCTTTGGCATTCAATGCCGAGAATTTTTCTGTTGATATTGATGAAGAGCTGAAACGTCTGCTTGTTCATGGTATACTGCATCTGGACGGAATGGACCATGAAGATAATTCACCTGAACAGGAAATGCTCCAGTTCCAGGAGCATCTATTGCGTCGCTTTACAGAACAAAAGGTGTATAAGGACCGGTAATGGGTTTATTTGACAAAAAAAAAGGTACAAAATCCTCCCTGAATGACCAACGCGATGAGCCTATACCTGATGAGGCATTAAATGACGAAAAACGGGATATGATTCGGGGAATCGTTGATCTTTCTGATACCTCTGTCAAAGAGGTTATGATTCCCAGAATTGATGTCGATTTTTTGTCCATTGAAATTGAAGATGCAGAAATGCTGGAAAAAGTTGCCGAGTCGGGCCATTCCCGGTTTCCGGTTTATAAAGAGTCAATCGACAATGTGGTAGGCGTTCTGTATGTAAAAGATCTGATCAGATTGCTGGCCCGAAAAGAAGCTATCGATCTTGAAAAGATCGTCCGAAAGCCGTTTTTCGTTCCTGAATCAAAACGGATAGATTCTTTATTGCGTGAATTCAAGCGCCGGCATGTTCATATAGCTATCGCGATAGACGAATACGGCGGCGTATCAGGAATTGTCTGCATGGAAGATATTATCGAAGAAATTGTCGGTGATATCCAGGATGAATTTGATAATGAGCGTGAAGATATTCTTCCTATCGGGGACGGTGTCTGGCTGTGTGATGCCAGGGTCAGTCTTGATGATCTGAATGATGTTTTCGGGGGCGAGATTCCCGATGACGAGTTTGAAACCCTGGGCGGTTTTGTTTTTGATCTTTTTGGCAAGATTCCTGTCAAGTATGAAAAGGTCAGCTGGAAACAGTTTGATTTTATTGTTCAGGATATGGACGGTCACAGGATCAATACCGTAAAGATCGTGACACGAAAGGAAGGGGAGTGACAGCAATGAAGCGGCGTTTACGTGCGGCAATCTGTATTCTGACATTGTCGTGTTCCGCCGTCTTTGCCGATCCGGTCCGTTTTTTCGAGGCCGGTCGCGCTTTGCAAAGAGCAGGCAACTGGTATAGCGCAATTGAAAGTTATCAGGAATCCCTGCGGTTAAACCCCAATTATGCTCCTGTGTATCAATCCCTGGCTGAATGTTTTTGGGCTTTGTCTGAATACGATCAGGCCCTCGAGTATGTCAGGCGAGCCCGGGGTTTCCGCCGAACCGATCCTGAATTAATGAATCTTGAAGGCCGGATCTTGATCGCTCTGGGCCGCCTTGATGATGCACAGGCCCTGTTCAATGCTGTTCTTGTTTCCTGGCCGAATGATATCAGTGCCCGTTTCGGCTCTGCAGAAATAGATGTCGCAGCCGGGCGCGTTACACAGGCATCTGGACGGTATCAGGAAGCGCTGACACGGGAACCGGAAAACCGCAGAGCCCTGCTGTCTCTCGCTGTTGTAAGCAGGGAACTGGGAAATACAGCAGCAGCACGCGATTATATACAGCGGGCCCTTCGTTTCCACGGTGATGATCCGCAGGTGTTTTATTTTGCTGCCTGGCTTTCAGTTCAGGATGGTGCCTGGAACGAAGCTGAAGGAAGACTGCGGTCGGCTTTGCGTTTGAATCCGGATTATGATGCAGCCCGTGAGTTGCTTTCAACCGTTTTATACCGTACCGGACGCTATACAGAAGTACTGGAAATGTCGGATAACCGGATTGGCGGGGAGAGGAATCGCCGGTCGGCATGGTATATGCGTACACTTGCTCTTGACCGGCTGGGAAGACATGATGAAGCCCTGGCCTCAGCTCGTACGGGTTTACAGATAGATCCGAATGACGAGGTTTTCCGCGCCTATGCTGAACGCATCATCCTTGACAAACTTTCACTGGAGGACAGCCGCCGGCCTGCCTGGGCAGCCTGGCACAGCGATAAAGCACGTTCCTTTGAAGGTGCCAATCTGTCCGATCAGGCAGTACAGTCCTGGCGCCGTTCATTGAAGATCAATCCATACGGAACCCCCGAAAGACTCGCGTATGCAAATCTTTTGCTTGCCCGCGGCTATCCATCACGATATCTTGAACAGCTTAAATTTATACAGTCCCTGGGTAAGGGTACTGTTCAGATTAACGATGCTGTTGAAGCCTGGCAAAAATTGTTGATGTCCAGTCTTCAGAACCGCTGGAAGATTGATCCGTTATTTTTGAACAAGGCACATCTCTCTGTCGGTTTTTATTATCAGGAAGATCCCGGAAACAGTATGCATCCAGAGTCGGAACGTATCACTACAGTTCTGTTGGCTGAAACCTTGTCATGGAATGCGCGATTTTCAGTTCGAGCCCAGGAGCTGCCGGTATCCAGTTACTCTGAAGCATTCCGTGCATCACGTCAGGCCGGCGAACAATGGTTTGTTTTGGTCAGATTCCGGGAGAATGAACGGGATGTAGAAATACGCATGGATCTGTATCTTTCTGCTACCGGATCTAAAGTTGACAGTTTTACCGTATTCCGCACCGGTAATGACCGCTATGCCAATGCCCTGCGCCGTTCAGCCCAGATTGTTTCTTCAGCATTACCCCTTCGGGGAACCATTTTGTCACGCTTTCAGCAGGATGCCTTGATTGATCTGGGAAAAAGCGATGCAATAACGGCTGGCATGGTATTTGATATCGTTCCCGGATCTGCAATTACCGTTGGAGGCAATGGCTTGAGCTGGGAATATCGCAGTGAGGCTGTCCTTGGAACGCTGACGGTAAAAGAAACCGATGAAGATACCTCGTTGGCAACGATAGCACGAAGCGGCTTTTTTGACAGAATCAACCCCGGTGATGCAGTAATACCGCGTATCGAAAAAGATACGCGTCCTGATCCCGCACGTGTTGAACCCCAAAACCCGCCGCCGGCACTTTTGGGTTTGTTGCGCCGTATGAATTGATTTATGAACCTGAAATCATTCTTCTCAGCAGATATTGTATCCAGTCGCGCGACTGTGCATAGTATTCATCCTGCGCAAGAAGAAATTCCTGCATTGCTTCGCGATACCTGCCGGTAAAGCTGTAGGCCTGTCCCAGATAAAAGTGTGCCCGCGCCGTTGTTCTTGGTGTGCGTCGTATAGCCAAAAAACGTTTAAGGGCTGTTATGGATTCATCCCATTTTTTCTGCCTGAATGTTTCGGCCAGCACCTGCCTGAGTGCGAATTCTTCGCCCCCGGACTCGGAGTTTACATCGGAAAGGAAGATATAAGGCTCCCGCTCCACTGGCAGGCGCACTGGTCGTTCCAGTGCTGCTGCCCGAATGATAGCTTCTGTTTCAGGTGAAAATCGTACGGGGCCGTGATGAAAGTCCCGTCCGGGATTTAATAGAGGCAGTGGAATAGGCCTGATTGCAGGCATAAATCCTTTGTATTCACCTGCGTAGCTGGCAGATATTTCTACAGGGAATGAGTTGGTGTTGGTACCGTTTTGAAACCGTACTGTTCCGGTTCTCAGGGTATCTTCATCAATCAGGGCGTAATAATACGGCACACCGGGAACTGGATAATCTACATGGGGTGTGCCGTTATCCGTGAAAGATGACACCACTATGGCTGTCAGCAGGCTGTCCATTCCGCTGAAGGGGGTAGTGGAGCGGTAGAGTACAAGGTTTCTTCCCCGCTCGCTTGCTTCCCAGGTTAAAATTACTGCATCTTCCCGGGTAATAGCGTCAAAACGCGCGAAACGCAGGGGTTCCCGTGTTAACGGGCGTTTATCGGCACGTACAGGAAGAATAAGGGCATTGGAGAACGGTAAAAAGAAACTGTATTCGAATCCGTTTGATTCCCGTGTAGCGACAGCAAAAAAATAGTCGCGATCATCCGGGAGGCTGCCGGTCCAGCTGCCTTCAGTAACCGGAATGACGGCAAGTTCCGTGGCGTTGGACCTGTTTGCAATGGTTATGGGCTCTGATGCCCGGAGGATAACATAATTGCCCTGTACCGAGGGAGCAGGCAGCCATGACAGTGTAACAGAGTCTTCACTCACTTCGGCAGTTAAAGACTGAACCACTGGTGGCGGTGGAACAGAGCGGTCTTCCATGAACTGTGTCGTCTGGGACACAAGGGGCAGTACTAAGAAACCGATCAGCAGGCCAATACCCTTTTTCATCAGAAAACTCCTTCATTTTATTCTCGCAGTTAATTGATGATTTGACAAGATAATTTCTTTGCCGTATTGTAGGATATGTTTGTTTCAGTAGTTCTTGATCCGGGCGGGGAAGAATCCGCCAGACAACTGGCAGAGGTTTTGATCAACTTCGGATTCGAAAAGGTCCAGCGTGCCTGTTGGGAATCCGCCTCAATAACAGACGCCCTTCTGGCTAAACTTAAACTCGAAATCGACAAGGTTACCGATTACTATGATTCGGTACGGATGTATCAGTTTCCTGTTGAGGGATTATTGGCCGTAACCGTACTTTCCAAAAAAAAATGGCGGCGTGTTGTTGTTCGTCCGCCTGTTAAAGGGAGAAATATATGATTCTTGATGATTTTAAAGCCCCGATCGGCGAATTAAAGGACACTGTGTCCGAGATTTGGGGGCGTCTTTGACCCGGATGCAATTCGCTCACGGATAGAAGACAAGGAAGCCCTGACCGGCGATCCGGATTTCTGGACCGATCAGAAACGTGCAGAAAAAATAATGGGTGAAATCAAGGCCCTGCGCAACAAGATTGAACCCTGGCAGCAGTTAAAAATGCGTATTGATGATCTTGAGGCTCTGTATGAACTCGCTGAAGAGACAGGCGACGACAGCTTGCTTGAAGAAATTACCGCATCTCTGGACGTTGCGCAGACACAGCTCGAGAAGCTCAATGTTCTTAATATGCTTTCGGATGAAGTCGATATAAATGATGCCTTTTTGTCCATTCATGCCGGGGCTGGCGGTACAGAAGCCTGTGACTGGGCTCAGATGCTCACCCGGATGTATGTACGATGGGCTGAACGACGCGGCTACAAGGTTGAAACCCTTGATATGCTGGAAGCAGACGGCGGTATAAAAAGCGTTACCATGCGCATCAATGGTGAATATGCCTTCGGTTATCTGAAGAGTGAATCCGGCGTACACAGACTGGTACGAATCAGTCCCTTTGATGCAAACGCCCGCCGTCATACCTCGTTTACTTCTGTACATGCCTTTCCTGTTCTGGATGACACTATAGAGGTTGATATACGGCCTGAAGATTTGCGGGTTGATACATACCGCTCCGGCGGAGCCGGTGGGCAGCATGTCAACAAAACTGACTCGGCTGTCCGTTTTACCCACTTGCCGACCGGAATCGTTGTAGCGTGTCAAAGTGAACGCAGTCAGCAGATGAACCGTGCCCTGGCTATGAGCGTCCTGAAAGCACGCTTGTATGAATATTACAGGGAAAAGCAGGATCAGGAGAACCAGAAATTTTCTGCGGAAAAAAAAGAGATCTCCTGGGGTAACCAGATTCGGTCCTATGTATTTCAACCGTACACAATGGTTAAGGATCACCGAACCAAATGCGAAACAGGAAATATTCAGGCCGTAATGGATGGAGATATTGACCGCTTTATGGAATCATGGCTTTCCGCGTGTTCAAACGGGTTTGCCATGGAAGAGGATGACGGAGATTTATGATCGCTGTACTGTGTACTTCACCACATCTGGCAGATTACCTTGCATCAATTGCTCCGGGAGGATCGGGGCAATTGATGCGTTTGTCCTGTCCTTCAGGTGACTGTACTGCAGTTGCACAAGACTTGAATCGCAACGACATTACAATTCTTTTTTTTGAACCCTCGCTTCTGAAAGATCCCGCGACCTGCCGCCGGCTTGCCCCTTCGACCCGTCTGGTGGTTTTGTACGGTCCCGGTGAAGAATCTCTTGCCCGCTCAGCCTTGACAGCAGGAGCGGCAGCTGTATTGGAGAAACCTGTCAGTACAGATTCTGTCTACGGGGTATACCGTCTTGTATGTTCCTGATAAAACTCGGGTCCTGTTCCTCGCTGTTCTGGTGAGCCTGTTCGGGTCATTTAACATACTCAATGCATCCGCAGCAGGTTCTGTTTCTCCTGCAGGCGAAGCCTGGGTATTGGCAGCTACCGCCTTTTCAGGCGATTCACAGCCGGCTGTACATGATCCGTTGCTGACTACCATACCCTGTCTGATTACCGACAAAATCAGCTCTTTTTCTGAACGTTTTGTATCCACCGGCGAACGAACCCTGCTTGAATCCCGGCTATTATCTGAACGATACCAAAAATTGATGGATGAGCGGCGTGCATTGTGGCGGCAGCGTGACGAGATTATATTTCAGCCTTCCTCGGCGTTGACCCGCGCCTGGAATATACGATCAAAGGAGCGGGATATCAAAAAAAAAGACCGTGAGCTGCAGGAAGTCACTGAGGAATTGTCACGAATCGGTGACCGTATTGCCTCTCAAGGTCCGGTGCGCTCGCCTGTCCGGTTGTGGAAATCAGCCCAGGAACTTCTTGTTATTAAACCCGAAGATAATCCTGTTGCACTTATGCATAAAGAAGGTATATCAGCTCTGTTAACCGGAACGGTAACAGATATTTCCGGTTATCTGTTTGTTACTGTACGGCTTGAATCTGCGACACCCGGTCTTGAGGTGCAGGAGATCAGTGCAGCCGGTTCCTGGGATACACTTGACTCTCTGATCAACGTTCTTGCGGTTCGTTTGATGCCCTTTGTTATCAACATGCCGGCTGCAAGTGTAGAATTTGTTCCTCTGCATGCAGGAACAGTTCTGTATCTGAATGATGAGCCTGTATATGATAACCGTCTTATTTCAGGCATTCCGGCGGGAGTTCACCGTTTTACGGTTATAACCCCCGGTTATGAACGCCTTGATTTGACCGCAGAGCTTTCAGGCGGAGTACGATACCGTCTTGCCGCAGATCCGGAAGCTGTCCCGACTGCGTCGGTTTCCGTTCATACCCGTACCCCCGGATTAGTGCTGTATTATCGTGCTCTTGAAGCAGGAACAACGCCGGTTGCTGTCAGGTTGCCCCTTTATAAAGACATAGTAGAAGTTGTTTCACCAACCGGACCCACGTTCGCAATTATAGATCCTGAAAGCGGGGCAAAGGTAATAATACAGGATAATATTTTTCCGACAGCTGAACGGCTGGAGAAACAGCGGCGTATGGTATACAATTCCCTGGCAGCGTTCTATATATCCCTTCCTGTTTCGATGCTAACCTACGGTTTTTCGATGAACAAAACCGATGCATGGAATGCCGGAAGGTTGGAACAAACCGACCGGATGTACCGTGAAATTCAGGCCTGGAATACCGCCAGTATTGCTACACAGGCCGTAAGTATCGGTTTTGCCGTAAATCTGCTGATTCAGGTCGGACGGTACCTGTATGCAGCTGAACAAGTTGTACCCCGTACCGCAGTACCTTATGGAGATGAACATTAATGGCCGGACTATCATTTACCCAGAACCTGAAAAAACTGTTCACCCGTAAAGATTCTCCCGATGAATCTTTTTTTGAAGACCTTGCCGACAATTTGATTGAAGGAGATCTTGGTCCCAAAATCGCCTTTGAAATTGCTGAACAGCTTGAAAAAATCTGCCGTCAACAACGATTGACAGATCACGGTGCAATTCGCGAGCAACTGGCAGCGATATTAACTTCCTGCGTGAAAACAGTATCTGTAGTGCCCGAGACCGGGAAAACCTCGGTGTATCTGGTATTGGGCGTTAACGGAGTTGGAAAAACAACAACGGTAGCAAAGATGGCTCACTGGTACAAGGCAAAGACTTCTGAGCCTTTGATTATTGCAGCTGCAGATACATTTCGTGCAGCAGCCATTGAGCAGTTAGCTGAACACGGTAAACGACTGGGAATACGTGTGGTTGCGCATCAGCACGGATCCGATCCCGGTGCAGTTGTATATGATGCGGCCGAAGCGGTCCGTTCGGCAGGCGGGGGCCTTGTTCTGGCCGATACAGCGGGTCGTCTTCATAACAAGGACAACCTGGTTCGCGAGCTTCAGAAGATTGACCGGATAGCCTGTGAACGGGCTGACCAGGGATGCTACAAGAAATTTCTTGTAATCGATGCAACTACGGGACAAAACGGATTACGCCAGGCAGAGGTTTTTCATGAAGCAGTCGGAGTCGATGCAGTAATTTTGACAAAGTATGATTCAACAGCCCGCGGGGGCATAGCAGTAACTGCAGGAAAAGAGCTCGGCCTGCCGGTTGCTTTTATAGGCAGCGGAGAAACCTGTTCTGATTTTTCAGTTTTTTCGGCCGATTCCTATATCAGTGATTTTTTGGGGCAATGATGAAATCCGGGAGCATTCTGTTTCTTCTTCTGTTTTGCTTCACTGCTTTTCTGTTTTGCAATGATACTGCCTCCGGGCCGGAAACAGATCAATACCGCTACGACAGTTCCGGCAGAGTTCGCAGCTGGGGAAACGTACGATTGGGGCCTGAAGGTTTTACCGATGTACAGGACGGCAGATGGATCATGCAGCGGTTTGATCCAAAAGGACGCCCCCGGCAGCGAATTGTCTGGGTTGACAGTGCACTTTCAGAACAGAGTGAATGGAAATGGAATTCTGACGGGTATATTGTTACCACCCTTTTTGCAGATGGGGTAAAAGAGGTTGTATCATATACAAACGGGGGTCAGGAACTGTCTTTTTATAAAACAGACGCGGTCGGAAAACTGATGTTTGAGCGTTTTATTGACTATAACGGGCGTGGCGATGCAGTTGAAATTCGCGAACGTACACCAACACAGACCCGATTGCAAAAAAATGAATATTCAGATGATAACCTTTTAAAATATACCTTGATTGAAACTAATGGCATGCCGGCATTGGAACGGCATTATACAGGCGAACAGAACTGGCAGGAAACAGTGTATCACCGCGGTAGACCTGTGCTGCGTGTTCAGTATCGGGATTCAGTACGTATCAGTGAAAGGGAGATAAGATGAGCAAGATCCGTACAGAAGCGCGGTTTCCACGCTGGATTTTATATGTTGCTCTGCGCTTTGCAACTGCAGACAGCAGGGGAAGATCGGCCCTTACAACCCTTCTTTCAACCCTGGGCATCGCCCTTGGCGTCACTGCCCTGACGGTGATACTGGCTGTAATGAACGGATTTCAGCTTGGCTACATTGAAAGCAT
>CAZXJV010000022.1:0-21376 GCA_964641135.1 uncultured Treponema sp.
AAAGAGACGTCATACGACATCTCATTAATTTTAAGCCTTAGAACCTGTCTTCCGGGTTCTTCGGCATCAAAGCAGACCAGGTACTTTTTTCAAACAGAATCCTTCGGGCTTCATGCCTGAAGATATTCTGTCTATCTTCCTGGAGGAAGAACGTGTCTGCGAATTTGGATCACTATACCATTCAAAAAAACGGCTGGCCGAAATTCGGCCGGATGTTGTTGCTGTGGTCGGCATTAGCCGGCAACCGGCTACAGTATTTCGGGGCCTTACTGTCTTTGTCCGGTGAGGCTTTTTTTACCTTTTTGTCGCCACTTATAGTCAAGCTTACGATTGACAGTGTGCTGGGAGAACAGCAGCCGGTCATGCCTGCTCCTTTAATGCCTTTGGCACGTTTGCTATTCGGATCGCAGCTTACAGGAGGCGGGGTCCTGCCTGTACCGGCGGAATATGCGCTGCGGGCAGCGGATCAGTGGCCCTGGAGACTCTGGCTTCGGGAGAACCTGTGGGCCCTTGCTCTGGCCTTTATTGCCTGCATTTTATTGCAGGCCCTGTTCGGTTTTTTGGCAAGCTACAACGCCAATGCTGCAGCAGAGCATACAGCAAAGCGCCTGAGAGACAGAATGTACGGACATATTCAGGATCTGCCCTATGAGTCACTGTTGCGTGCGCACTCCGGCGACTGGCTGCAGCGCTGTACATCGGATGTTGATACAGTCAGGCGTTTTGTGGCATTCGAGAGCTTTGAGCTTGTTCGTACCCTCCTGCTGATTGGTTTTGCCTTTCCGGTAATGCTGTCGCTCAGTCCGGTTTTAACCGCCTGGGGCTCTCTGGTGATACCGGTTATTGTGATTTTTTCTGTTGTCTTTCACCGGATTGTGGAAAAAGTCTTTCTGGAAGCGGATGAGCGGGAGGGCGTTCTTTCCGGCATTATTCAGGAAAACGTAACCGGGATCAGGGTAGTACGGGCCTTTGCCCGCCAGCTTTATGAGACTGCCCGCTTCGGCAGGGCAAATGACCGGTATCGCGATCAGGTGTACCGCCTCCTTGTCTGGCTGGCCCTGTATTGGGGCCTTACCAGCTTTCTCGGTCTGGTGCAGCTTGCTGCGGTTTTGTGGGCCGGGCTGGGATTGATGGCGGCCGGAGCTGCGACCCTCGGGTTGGTTGTACTGTTTTTAACCTACGAGCAGCAGGTGCTGTGGCCGGTGCGGCAGTGCGGCAGAATTCTTGCAGATGCAGGAAAGGCAAAGGTTGCCCTCGGGCGCATGGCCGAGCTGTTGTCCCTGCCTGTAGAGGGCGATCTTGATACAGCCGGGGATGTGTGTCCCTGTTGCCAGCCTCGCTGGCAGGATTCTGATATCGAGTTCAGATCTGTCAGTTTTACCTACCCTGATGGAACAGCTGTCTTGAAGGATGTGTCGTTTACCGTGAAACAGGGAGAGGTCCTTGCCATAGTCGGTCCTACGGGAAGCGGTAAATCCACCCTGGTTCATCTGTTAACCCGGTTGTATGAGCCGTCCTCCGGTGCGATTTTAATTGGAGGAATAGATATAACAAGGATTCCCAAACGGGTATTGCGGCGTAATATTGCACTGGTTCTGCAGGAAGGGTTTCTTTTTGGAAAGACGATACGGGAAAATATCAGTATGGCGAATCCCGGAATTGACGATGACAGGATTGTCGCGGCAGCCCGCCATGCAGCATTGGACGGTTCTATCAGCGAATTTCCCGGCGGTTGGGACACTATGGTAGGCGAGCGCGGTGTGACCCTTTCCGGCGGACAGCGGCAGCGGCTTGCTCTGGCCCGGGCTCTGGTGCGCGATGCGCCGGTGCTGGTGCTGGATGACAGCTTGAGCGCGGTAGACACCGAAACCGATAGCCGTATCCGCGAGGCTCTGTCCGGGCAGAAGGCGACGACGCTTATAATAGCGCACCGGCTGACGACCCTGGCCGGGTCCGACCGCATTCTGGTATTGGAAGATGGCAGAGTAACAGCCCTGGGGACGCATCGGCAGCTGATGGCTCGTCCGGGTCTGTATCGCCGGCTGGCAGCCCTTCAGGAAGGGCTTGAGCATGAAGGAGCAGTATAATGTCCGGTTCTGGCGGATTGACAGAAAAAGAATACGGCAAGCGTTTTGATCCGGCCGTTTGGAAGCGTATCTTCGCCCTTGCAAGGCCCTTGTACCCCTGGATGGTTTTTTTGGCCATCCTGATGGTGGCTGTGGCTGTATTGGATGGGGTGTTTCCGATGCTTACCCGTTACGCGGTAGATCATCTGGCTCCGCGTGCAGGAACAGAAGCTGGCCGTCCGGCTCTTGGACGGTTTATAGCCTTGTATGCAGGGCTGGCTTTTGTGCAGGGATTTAATGTTTGGGGTTTGATAGTTGTCGCCGGACTGATAGAGGTTCGGCTCTGTCACACCCTTCGGGCCCGAGCGTTCAGCCAGCTGCAGAGCCTCAGTTTCGGCTTTTATGATCGAAATCCTGCCGGGTGGATCATGGCCCGCATGACATCGGACGCCCAGAAGCTCAGTGATACCATTGCCTGGGGACTGGTAGATATGGTATGGGGAACTGTCATGATGGTGGCCATTACAGGCTTCATGCTTGCCATGCAGCCGCTTCTGGCCCTTATTACATTGGTTTTTGTGCCGCCGCTTTTAGCGGCCACATTCTGGTTTCAAAAACGCATTCTGGCTGCGCAGCGCCAGGCCCGAAAGGCGAATTCGCTTCTTTCCGGGTTGTTTAACGAGGGGCTTCAGGGTGCCCGGACAAGTAAAACCCTAGTGCTGGAAGCGCATAACCGCCGGGAATTCGCTCAGGGAAGCGGCACTCTCAGGAGTCATTCCATCCGGGCGGCACGGCTTTCAGCCCTGTATCTGCCGACTGTAATCTTTCTTGCTGCAACCGGTGCCGCCTTGGCGCTGGGCGGCGGCGGAGGGATGGTAATTCAGGGAGCTATCAGTCTGGGTACCCTGGTTGCCTTTGTGCAGTATGCGATGTTGTTTTTTGATCCGGCCCGCGAGGTTGCCCGGGTGTTATCGGAGTTCCAGGCGGCGCAGGCCAGCGCCGAACGGCTGGTCGGGTTGATAGAGACCCGGCCGGAGATTCTGGATAGTCCTGATGCCCGTGACGACGGTGACATTCGCGGAGAGCTGGCCTTGGAGTCGGTCAGTTTTCATTATGGTGACGGAAAATGGATTTTCAGGGATTTTTCGCTTTATGTTCCGGAAGGACAGACCCTGGCGATTGTTGGCGAAACCGGTTCGGGAAAATCGACCCTGGTGAACCTTCTGTGCCGGTTCTATGAACCGGTGTCGGGGGAGATCCTGATTGATGGACTGGATTACCGCCAGCGTACACAGCATTGGCTGCACAGCAGGCTTGGGTATGTGTTGCAGACCCCGTTGCTGTTTGCCGGAACCATTATGGAGAATATCCGGTATGGCAGGCTGGAGGCGACTGATGAGGAGGTTCGCGAGGCGGCGCGCGGCGCTAACGCCGCGCACTTTATAGAAGGGCTTGAAGCAGGCTATCAGACACGTGTGGGCGAAGGCGGCGTACTGTTGTCCACAGGACAAAAACAGCTGATAAGTCTGGCCCGTGCCCTTCTGGCTGACCCGCGGATCATGGTCCTTGACGAAGCCACCAGCTCGGTGGATACGGAAACCGAAGTGCTTATTCAGGGAGCGGTGGACCGGCTTCTGGCGGGGCGTACCAGTATTGTTATTGCACACCGTCTTTCAACGATTCGTACTGCAGACAGGATTATTGTGATGGACCATGGTCAGGTAATTGAAGACGGTGACCATCACAGCCTGCTGGCCTTGCGCGGCCGTTATTGGCGGCTGTATAGCCGCCAGTTTTTGGACGAGCAAGCGGTCCGTGAAGCTGCAGATGCAGTTTAAAAAAAAGGCCGGGCCCGGATGGCCGGACCCGGCGGAGATATGGAAGAGAACGGCAGGATCGGGCATTCCCGGCCCTGCCGTTTTTTTAGAAGCGGACCCGGAAGGTTACCGGGAAGGTCATGATGCTGGTGTCATCCTTGACCGGTGAGGTTGTAAAGTTGAACTGGGGGCCGGCATCAATTGTGGCGCCTTTCTGGGCCATCAGGGTAACACCGGGGCGAATGCTGAAGGTATTTCCGTTATGGTTTACGGTTGTTGAAACCTTGGCATTCTTGCCGGAGATGTTGACGTTCGACGCGTACAGGGCAGCAGTTACATTATCGTTGATTTTGTACGCAACGTTGGCCATGTTGTACAGGGTAGTGGTTTTGTCCCCGAAAGATGCGTTGTTGTGACTGGTGAGAGAAAGTTTATCCATAACAAAACGGGCGCGAAGCTCGGCTGCATGAACATTGTTCTTTACTTCATCATAGTCATAGGCACCGGAATAACCGGCTACCAGGGCAAGATTCTTTACCATCAGCAGATTTGCGAACACACCGGCAGAGGCCAGTTTTTCTGAAGACTGGATAAAAGAACCGCTCAGAGATGCTGTATCCTTGATGGTGTAGGCGGCACGGGCAGCCCACTGGTCCTGGATGTGATAGGCTGTATTGGCGTCGTTTGTACCGCTGGCAGCTGAAAGTACAAAATCCCCGAAAGTGGCGTCTGCGGCGAACTCGCTCTGGCTCCAGAAGGCAATATTGTCTGACTCCCGGACCAGGGTGCCGTTCTTGATGGCGCCATAGCGGTAGCGTTCAAAGGTTGCCCAGGAACTGGCATCTGCTGTCACGGCATTCGCAAAGCGGTAGCTCCAGCGGCCGGCAGAAAGCTTGAGAAAGCCGAACTTCATCCATCCCAGGTATTCGTCGATGGCGACTGTACCGGTATTCAGGTTGCCAAGCAGGGTAATTTTGGCTCCGGCATTTTCGCCCTTGTATTCAAGGCCGAAGATGTCGTTTCCGCCAAGGCGGATGCCCAGGTTGTTGTCGCTTTCATCAAAATCGACCGTCATCAGGTTGGCACTGGTGCGGGCATTGAGAATCAGCTTGGGCTCGTTGGCAGCAAGACCTGCTGCGCACAGGGCAACAGCGGTCAGCATGCAGATAATACGTTTCATACAAAAATCCTCCTGTTTATCGTGAAACAACGGTTTGTCGTTTCCTGTCCCCAAGATGACCGGGAAATGTATGAAATATGTGAAAGGCAAGCAAAAAAAAAGACAAAAAATGATAAGAAAACCGTTAAAACAAAAAAAAAGCTCACTACTCGCATTTTTTTTAACAATATGTTAATTTTTTGAAAATCTAGAAAGAACAAAGGGGTTCTTATGAAGCGGAGCGATATAGACAAGGTTTTAATTATCGGATCCGGTCCGATCGTCATCGGTCAGGCCTGCGAATTCGATTATTCAGGCACCCAGGCCTGTAAGGCCCTGCGTGAACAGGGCTACAAGATAGTCCTGGTTAACTCCAATCCGGCAACCATCATGACCGATCCGGTTATGGCAGACGCCACCTACATCGAACCGCTGAATATCGCCCGCATAGAACAGATAATAGAAAAGGAACGGCCCGACGCACTTTTGCCCAATCTCGGCGGACAGACCGGACTGAATCTTGCCTGTGAGCTTAACAAGGCAGGCATTCTGGACAAGTACAACGTCAAGGTAATCGGTGTTAACCTCGATGCCATCGAGCGCGGCGAAGACCGCGAGATTTTCAAGGCAACCATGCAGCAGCTTGGAATTGACACCCCGCGCTCCGATATTGCATGGAATGTTGAAGATGCAGAACGCATTGCCGGGGAGCTCGGCTTTCCGGTAGTAGTGCGGCCTGCCTATACCATGGGCGGTGCCGGCGGCGGTCTTGTATATAACGTTGAAGAGCTTAAAACCGTTGTCTCCCGCGGCCTTGAACTTTCAATGACCCATCAGTGCCTGATCGAAGAATCAATTCTCGGTTGGGAAGAACTTGAAGTCGAAGTTGTCCGTGACAGCAAAAACCAGATGATCGCCATCTGTTTTATCGAAAACATCGATGCAGTCGGCGTCCACACCGGCGATTCATTTTGCTCCGCACCCTTTTTAACAATCACCAAAGATCTGGAAGAACGCCTGAAAGAACAGGCCTTCCGCATTGTTGAATCCATCGGAGTTATCGGCGGAACCAACGTTCAGTTCGCCCATGATCCTAAAACCGGACGCATCGTTATCATCGAGATAAATCCCCGCACCTCCCGCTCCTCGGCCCTTGCCTCCAAAGCTACCGGTTTCCCCATCGCCCTTATCTCCGCAAAGCTCGCCTCCGGAATGACACTGGACGAGATTCCCTACTGGCGCGACGGCAGCCTGGAAAAATATACCCCGAGCGGCGACTATGTTGTTCTCAAGTTTGCACGCTGGGCCTTTGAAAAATTCCGGGGTGTTGAGGACAAGCTGGGTACCCAGATGAAGGCTGTCGGCGAGGTTATGGCCATCGGCAAGACCTTCAAGGAAACCTTTCAAAAAGCCCTGCGGGGTCTTGAAAACGGC
This sequence comes from uncultured Treponema sp., assembly GCA_964641135.1. GTDB lineage: Bacteria > Spirochaetota > Spirochaetia > Treponematales > Treponemataceae > Teretinema. The sequence continues at coordinate 6,477 of CAZXJV010000022.1, forward strand.
CGCAGCGGACCCGGATTTGCCAAAGATTTTAACAAAAAAAGCCTTGATGAACTTATGGACATGCTGCGCTTTGCCACCAGCGAGCGCTACTACATCCTGTACGAGGCCCTGCGCAAGGGTGCCGATATTCAAAAGCTCTACGAACTGACCTACATCAAACCCTGGTTTTTGACACAGATGCGCGAGCTTGTTGACCTGGAAGAAGAACTTTTAAAGAAACCGGGACGACTGCCGGACGACGATCTGTTGATCCGGGCCAAGAAAGACGGATTTTCCGACAAATATCTTTCGAAAATCCTGGGGCTGCGGGAACGCGATATACGGCGCCGCAGAACAGAACTGGGGGTCCTGGAGGGCTGGCATCCCGTACCGGTATCCGGCGTGGAAAACAGTTTCTACTATTATTCAAGCTATAATGCGCCGGATGCCTCCCCGGTTTCGGACAACAAGCGCAAGATCCTGATTCTGGGCGGCGGGCCAAACCGTATCGGACAGGGAATCGAATTCGATTACTGCTGTGTCCATGCCGCCCTGGCCCTGCGCAAGGCCGGATATGAGACCATCATGGTGAACTGTAATCCTGAAACGGTTTCTACCGATTATGACACAAGCGACAAGCTGTATTTTGAACCGGTAACTCTTGAGGACGTACTGCAGATCTATCAGCGTGAACAGCCTGAGGGTGTCATTGTACAGTTCGGCGGTCAGACTCCGCTGAATATCGCCCGCGAGCTTGCCGACGAGGGAGTTCGTATTCTGGGCACAAGCATTGACAGTATTGATACTGCCGAAGACCGCGACCTGTTCCGCAAGATGATGGAGCAGCTGGAAATCCCCATGCCGGAATCCGGCATGGCGTCCGATATTGATGAGGCGGTCACAGTCGCCAGTCAGATCGGATACCCCCTGATGATTCGCCCCTCCTTTGTTTTGGGCGGCCGCGGGATGGAGGTTATCTACGACGAAAACATGCTGCGCGAGTATGTTGCAAAGGCTGTCGGTGTCACCCCTGACCGGCCCCTGCTGCTGGACCGCTTTTTGCGCAATGCCCTTGAGTGTGAAGCCGATGCCCTTTCAGATGGGCAAGACGTGTATATACCGGCGGTTATGGAGCATGTAGAGCTTGCGGGTGTTCACTCCGGAGATTCTGCGTGTGTTATACCTCCGGTTTCGATTACTGATTCCCAGCTGGAAACCATTAAAACATACACACGCAAGATCGCCTCCGCTCTGCATGTCTGCGGTTTGATGAATATGCAGTATGCTATCGAGAACAATACTGTCTATGTGCTTGAGGCAAATCCCCGTGCCAGCCGGACTGTACCTCTGGTGTCCAAGGTGTGCAATACACAGATGGCAGGCCTTGCTACCCGGCTTATGCTGGGGGAGCGGCTTTCTTCTCTCAAGCTGAAGGACAAGCTGGTGCCTCACTACGGTGCCAAGGAAGCTGTATTTCCATTTGACAAGTTTCCCGAGGTAGATCCCGTTCTGGGCCCCGAGATGCGCTCTACCGGAGAGGTTTTGGGTCTTTCCTCAAATTATCCCCTGGCTTTTTTCAAGTCGCAGGAAGCAGCGGGAACCTTCCTTCCTGCAGAGTTAAACCCTGAAACCGGGGCAGGCAAGGTATTGATCAGTCTTTCAGAGAAAGAGGGTCAGGAAAATCTGGCTCTGGAGATTGGCAGATCCTTTGCCGACCTCGGCTTTACCATCGTTGCTACCGAGGGAACCGCTGCCTTTTTCCGTGACGGGGGCGTTTCCTGTGAAACAGTCGCCAAATTGAATGAAGGCCGCCCGAATGTTGTGGATATTATTGTGAACCGTCAAATAGCCCTTGCTGTCAATACACCGAGCGCCCGACGGGACGCGGTGGCCGATGAAGAAGTTATCCGCAAGGCAGCCATCAAATACAAGGTTCCCTATATTACTACCCTTCCTGCGGCCTGGGCAGCCGTTCAGGGTATCCGTGCAGCACGCTCGGGCAAGGGCGGGGTAAAATCGGTGCAGGAATATCACGCCGGTATACGGGAATTGTAAGACTGACAGGAGTGTTGTATGTAGCCGACTGATGATACAGGCTTGATCGCCTGTGTCATCAGCCTGTTAGTTAAAAAAGACCGGGAATAATGAGCCAGTGGGGATAGTTATGTACATTAAAAATCAGGAAGAGCAGATATCCCAGGGATAACAGACCGCACAGTATTGAGACTACCGGAGATCCGCGCCTGGACAAAAGATTTCTGGCAGCCAGAACGGTCGTTGCTCCGGGCAGCAAAAAAGAAATACCGGTGTATACCAGAAGAATCACACTGATTTGCCATTTAAGCTTGTCAAATGTTCCATCGCCTGTGATGGGGACAGCCTTTAGCCAGGTCAAAAAGACCATAGTGATGAATATCAATACAAAATGAAGACTGGTCATGATGATCAGCGGATTGTTGTCTTTGTTCATGTACAGCATCGTACGGCAGCCAGGTAAAAAAAGCAACAGGGACCGGTATCTTCCTTGACAGGTGCGGTAAGCCCCATTACCCTTATATTGTTCAATAACAATAAGGTTGCAGTAATGAGTAAACAAAAAATAACAGACTCCCTTTCTACCGTACTTTCAGGCTTTTTGGAAACTACCAATACGCAGCCTTTTCTGTTCTTGCAAACCCGTCATCCGCAGGCGCTCAGGGACATAGTTTTAACCACCGCTTCTTCTTTCGGAAAAACTCTGACCGAGCGGCTGCTTGAACGTATGAACCATGAGGCCTATGGTCCTTTTTTGGGTTGGGTACGGGAACAATGCCAGGAATGGTCCGAAGAGCAGCTGGACTTGCTTCTGGAAAAGGCAGGTGTGTATATTCACCACCGCGCCCTGTTCAAACAGTATTTTTCCGGCGATCTTGTCTGGCGAAATGAAGATTTGATACCCAAAGAGTTTGATTTTGAACTCTCCTGCATCCACAAGGGGCTTACAGGTTTGCTTGATGCTTTTACTGACTCTGATGCTCCCCGTGTGTTTCTTGTTACCAATGCCCAGAACATAAGTGCTTCAGGGGTTTCTTTTTTGCTTGACACCTGGCGTGCCTCAGCAACAGTCCCGGTGCCCTTTAAATGTCTTTTTATTGTATCTATAGAATCTGTTTCTCCTGAACAGGATGCCTTTTCACCCTGGCGCGAACTTCTGGACCATGCACAGGAGCAGCGCAGTTTTATAAACCTTGTCAGTGAAGAATCCGGTCCTGCTGAAGGTGCCGGTTTTCGTCACTGTGGAGGCGGTATTGAACTTGCGGTCGAAACATACTTTTTTCTTGCCCATGAAGACTGCCGCATAATGCTTGAGTGTATCCATAAAGAAAATGAAGAGGGGCGCAGGAAGCTGAGCGAACCCGAATTGTATTTGTTATGGAAAACACTGGGACAGATATATTTTCAGCGCCGCGAGTTTGATCTTGCCACCTCTGCATATCAGACAGCCCTGGCCCTTGCACGAAAGAACAATCAGGGCGATAAAATTGCCGATTTGTATTACCGGATAGGTCTGGTTCATTTTGAAAAACGGAATCTGGATTATGCCCGGGTGATGGCAGCCCAATGCTGGAAGCTTTCTGAAAGTCTTGGTAACGAGCCGGTGATGTTTTATGCCAAATTTCTGGATTTTCTGATTCAGGATAAGGTTCGGCTGCAGAGTTTTGATGAATTCAGGGCTTTTTATACCGATATTATCCGGCGGGCAAAAAAACTGGGATTTTATAACACCCTGGCCTATATATATACAAACCCCTTTGGACTGTTCAGCGAGGACAGTCCTGAAGCTAAAAGCTATCAGGACCGGGGCTTGCGGATTGCCAAACAGCATCGTAATACCTATCGTCTGGCCTATGCCTACCAGACAGCGGCCCTTGTTGCCTCGGTAAAGGGCAATTACAAGGATACCCTTGAGTATTATGAAAAAAGCCGGCGCCTTAAAGTTAAACTGCGTGATCCGCTGGAGTTGTGTTATATCAACAACGGGCTCGGTTTTTACAATTACATGACCGGCAGGTATCAGCAGGCTCACCGGCATTATCGTATGGCTCTGGATTATCTGCGTGAAGCTAAAGATTTTGATGAAGTAGGGATGACCCTTTTTAATATGTCGGTTAATGCGATGCTGTCGGCAAATTACCGGCTTGCAGCTACCCTTATAGAAATGTGTCAGGACTTGCTGCATACAATGAACAACCGCCAGCTTGCCTATCATTCAGAGCTGGGTATTTTGATGGTACAGGGCGTTTCCCTGTTCCTTTCAGGCGATACGACCCGTGCCTGGCAGATAAACCTTCGGGTAGAAATGGATCGCCTGCAGCCCTTTCCCAAAAAGAATGAGGAATTCTTTTTGCTCCATATCTTTCGGGCTCTTCTTTCCGGAGACACGAAGTTCTTCGATGTTGCAGAGCATTATTTATATGAACCCAATGACAATATAGAATATTTTGCACCCTTCTTTTTTATGATAAAAGGGGATGTTATCGCTGAACAGGGAAATACCCGGGATGGAGAAGCTGTGTGGCGTTTGGGCTTGGAAGACGCCAAAAAACGCGAAAACCCCTGGTATACACAGGTTCTTGCAAGCCGTCTTTCGGCAGGCACACAAGACCTTCCTGTCTGCAACCTGAAAGGGATAGACCGAAACTGGGGCTGGATTATGACCAGCGCAAAGATGCAAAAACATCTTGTCAGTCTGCATCAGCGAATAGAAGAGATTCAGTTTTTAAATACCTTCCAGACAGTAACTGCAGCTTCCCTTTCCCGTGAAACCCTCATGAAAGAATCCATGGATCTTCTGTATAACAGTTTTGAAGCTGTAGGGGTATATGCCGTGCGATGGCGCAAGCATATTCCTTCTGTCGAGTACGAACGGGGTCATCCCCGTGATACCGATAACTCCTTTTTGCATATCCTTCTTCCATTGACCAGGGAGGATCGCGCAAGACGGTTTTATGCAGATGTTCCCGGCGAAAATGAAAGCATTGCAGATGTTTTTCGCCACTTGAGCTTATATTCAATTTTTCTGGATCCGGCCGGAACAGAGCAGATTCAGCTGTTGTTTCTTTTTGATAAAAGAGACGGACTTGTCCGTACCGAAACCATGCAGGTTCTGTCAATTGCGGGTCGTCAGTACGAACTGGCCATGAGCCGTCTTGAGCAGGGCGAGATTATCAGACGGCAGAATGACGAATTAAGCCGGAAGAATCTACTTCTTGAAAAAACGTCTTCTACTGATCAACTTACCGGAATCGGGAATCGCAGCGCGCTCGAGACTGCGTTACGTCTGGAACTGTCACGCATGAAGCGCAGTCGCCGCCCTGCAGATATCTTTCTGTCTGTTCTGTTTGTCGATCTGGATAATTTTAAGTATTTTAATGACCGCTTTGGTCATACCGTCGGTGACCGGCTTTTGGTTGAAACCGCTGCCTTGTTCGAGCGGGCTTCCCGAGATACCGATCTTGTGTTCCGGTATGGTGGCGATGAATTCGTTCTTCTCTTGCCGGAAACACCTTTGGATGGTGCCCAGGGTGTCGCTACCCGTCTTATACAGTCTCTCGCAGAGGCAAAATCGTTTCGGGCAGCGATACAGGAGATTACCGGACTAACTGTTGAAATTCCTGAAAACTGTCAGTTGGGCTGTTCTGTCGGTATAACCGGACGATCCGGTGTGAGCAAGGATATTGACACACCGGAAAGCCTTCTGGACCGTTCCGACAGGGCGTTGTATGAGGCAAAAAAAGCCGGAAAGGCCAGATTCTTTATTTTTCAGTCCTGACAGAATGCAGGGAATACCAGGTGGTAACGGTTGTAGCCGTTAAAATAACCGGAATTATAAAGATAGAAGGAATAATCGAGGTTCCGGTCATGGCCATTCCTGCCAGTTTTGCAAGAAGTGCTGACATCAGAATTGTCAGGAATACCAGGTATGTAGGTGCCAGCAGATATCCAAGCGGATGTTTACGGGCTATAAGTACCCCGGATATAACCCCTGCCGGCAGAAATAATGAAAGATCCAGCCCCTGAACAATCATGGTTGTGTAATGATCCAGCCCTTGCGGATACTGCCCCTGTATCAGTGGAGGAATAATTATTGACAGCCATAACAGGCAGATAAGAATCGCGTTGACGATAAGTAAAATGGCCGGAATTGTACAATTGAAGCACGGAGAAAAGGAAGCTTTAATTGATTCCGGGGTCTTTTCGTGCATCGCAATGACCAGTGCGAAAAAACTGCTGCCCAACAGAGCGATATACAACAAGAACATCTCGTTATACATAGCCATCACAAGATAAAAAAGATATGTAAGAAAAAAATATAAAAGGGTACCATTACGGATGAGGGCGGCTTTCAGGGAACCTTTTCGGGCTTTAAAAGCAGCGACAAGCAAAACCGGGATGACAGCCAGACTTATCCAGTCCTGGGCTATTCCCTGTACAGCAACATCCCGGCTCATGTGCTTATAGAGTCCGTATCCGTGCAGGGTAACAGTGGTTCCCCGTACGCTCAGTATTTCCGTTGGTCCCGGTCCTGACGAGGAAAAAATTCCGGTCAGGGTTGCAGGCAGGGCAAGCACTGCAATAAGCAAACAGAGAACCGGTAAAGATGTTTTCAGCATGGCAAATCCGTTGCAAGAATGGTAATATATTACCTATACACCTGAAGGGGTAATACTGTCAACAGGTAAAGGAATACACAAACTGATTTTGTATATAGGGGACTCTCAAAAAACTTCAGTTATTCGAGGGTCCCCTGCAGTTATTCGAAGGCAAATCTGCTTGTAGCTTCTTTTAATGAATCTGCAAGTTCGTTAAGGGCTTGTGCAGAGGCTGCAAGCTCTTCGGCGGCTGCAGCGTTTTTTTGTACTACGCTGTCAAGCTGAAGCATTGCCTGTCCTATCTGGTCCGAGCCGGATCTCTGTTCAGCGGTTGCGGCGCTTATCTCGGCAACGAGATCTGCAGTGCGTCCAATATCGGGGGCCAGGGTATTCAAGACAGTCCCTGCCCGGTTTGCAGAGGCAGTTGTTGTTGCAGAAAGCTCCCGAATTTCTGCGGCTGATCCACCGCTCCGTTCGGCCAGTTTGCGTATTTCTCCGGCAACCACCGAAAACCCTTTACCTGCTTCTCCGGCACGGGCAGCTTCTATAGCTGCGTTCAAGGCAAGCAGGTTTGTCTGTCTGGCAATTTCTTCAATAACGGCAATTTTTTCTGCGATGCGTTTTACCTCTGTAATTGCTTCGGTAACAGCCTCGGATCCTTCGGCCGCATCTTTTGCAGCTTTTCGGGCAATGCGTTCTGTTTCGGCTGCGTTGTCGGCGTTCTGGCGGATGGTTGCGGACATCTGTTCAACCGAGGCTGAAACCTCTTCGGTTGAAGCGGCCTGCTCGGAGGCTCCCGAGGAAACATCAAGCGATGTGTTTGTGAGCTCCTCTGCTCCAGCGCCAACCTTGACTGCGGTGTGAACGATGCCGCCTATAAGATCTGACAGATCCTTGCGCATGGCATCCAGGGATCGCAAAAGCATGCCTGATTCATCAGTGATAGACAGGAAGGCGGGATCAAAACTGCGGGACAGATCACCGGCTGCAATGACTTCGGTTTCGCGGGCCGCGTAGATGAGCGGTTTGGCAAGGCGGCGTCCGACAACTATTGCAAGCACAATGGCTATGATTGTGGCTATTGTTGCAAAGAGAGCAGTTCCTGTGATAGCGGCATTTGTAAGCAGCATCGCTTCTATGCGCTTTTCTTCGACCATCGCGTCAATATCATCGCTGTACAAGCCTGTGCCGATTACCCAGCCCCAGGGTTTTGATAACAGGCTGTATCCCCGTTTCGGAAACGCTTCACCCCCGCCTGCCCGGGGAAACCAGTAGTCGGTATAACCGCCGCCGTCCTTCAGTCCTGCTTCAATGATGTGTTTAACGAGAGGAAAGCCTTTGGCATCCAGTTGGGCCATGCGGTTTTTTCCTTCCTGATCCCGGCCCAACAATACAACATTGGTACCGTCAACGGTATCTGCCCAGAAATATTCTACCTCAGAGTAGCGAAGATCCCGCAAGAGGCGGATAGCAAGATCTGTTGCCTGTGCCCGCGAGATACTGCCGTCTGTGGCAAGGGCATCCAGTTTAAGAAGCATGGAATTTGCTGTTTCAACCTGCCACCGGATAGTATCATCAAGTTTTTCGCGCATTGCTGTGTCAAGTATTTCCAGCTGGCTGCTCACAACGCCCCGTATAGTCAAAAAAAACGCAGCCATAAGCAATACGGCAATAAATAAAGAAACGCCTCCGGCCAGAACAATGATCTTTGTGGTGATGCTTTTCATAGGGCCTCCGATATACCAAGGTTTAAGTGGGTGTGAAAGGAAAACTATGCAAAAAAGTACACCCTGAAAAAATACGCATTAGAACATTCTTACGTTAATGTTAAGAGGTGGGTTTAAAAAAAGCAAATGGGAGTGAAAAAAAGGATTGAAAAAAAGATCGCCATTGCATGGACTGTATACAATGGCGAGCCTTATGAAAAATTACATTGTCTTGCTTACAGACCAGTTACCTGATGCAGCTGCTGCATCTATTGTAGTTTCCCAGGTACCGTACATTGTTGAACCTGCCTGACTACCTGCTGCGGTTCCGGTTCCTTCCTCCAGAAGAAGATCAAGAGAGATATCTGTGACGTTTTTTTCTCCCTCCGCCTGTCCGGCATCTGTTGTGCTGGTACCGCCCTGTGTTTTGGTGCCCGCGAACACTGCGTAGACTTCATTCAGCACAGTGACCATGTTCCACTTGCCGGAGATATAAAAGCCTGTTCCGCTTCCGCTATATAACCCTGTCCAGGTATTTACACGGGCAGTGGTTCGATCTTTTAAAGCAGAGGTCAGGATATCGGACCGGAATCCATCCAGCGCAACACCAACGCCAATAGTGGTGTCATCATACAGTAAAGCCCTGAATTCAAAATCTGTGTCCAGCAATGTGAAGGGGAACGTAAGCTCAAGGTAACCTTCCGATACATAATATTCATCCGAGACAACACCTGTAACGGTTGCGACCTTACCGTTAACCCTTACGTTAAGGATAGCCGCTGTACCTGCGTCTGTAACTGAAATGTTGAAATCGCCAAAGTAATCAGCATTCACAAAAACACCCTTGTATACACCGGTTATAAGATCATCATCGGCTTCGGTTGTAACCGGAACAGGAAGTGGTTCATTGACCGGCAGATCGGGTGCCGGTATTTCATGAAGAGTACCATCGCAGGCCATGAATGCAAACAGAACCGCGATGGTTAGTACCAGAAACGAGATTGATTTTTTCATCATATCCTCCTTAATATCCGGATCCCGTACGGGACCCGCTAAGAATGCCGGACAGGAATTCGCGTGCTGACCGTGTCCGCCACATACATGCTATCTGAACGGTACAATGACAGGTACGTCTGCAAAACCCGGATAATAGTCTGCGATAATTTGATTATAGTCTGCGCGGACAGTGAATGACGTATCTGTAAAATGACCTATGTAATACACGGTGTTTGCTTCCACTGTGAATGGTTTTGTATGCTCTTTGGCAATCTGGTACTCGGCTCCCCGATACCAGTAAAACATATCCCATGTGTATAGTCCAAAATCTGTAGAATAATCCCCGGGCAGGACTTTAACAAGCTTGATTTGAGGGTCCGGGTTGGTATCTATTGATATCCGTTTATTCTGTGTTGTTTTAAAGATAATTACCTTCGGGCCGGACTCCGGTGTTCCTTCTGAACTGACAAGAAAGTACGCAATGGATGGATTGGGACGATCATATCGTTGAACTTGAACTGCTTCGTTTGCACTGTAGGGCTTTGCGGTTGCGCAGCCGGCGAGAATAAAAACAGATGTAGCAAGGATTACGTGTGAAGCAAACAACGTTTTACGGGAAGATTTAGATGGTGACAGTGTGGTCTTCATGGTGCAATCCTCTTGTTTTTTCTGATGCTGGAAAAAATCCACTTTGCAAAAAACAACAGAAGCATAACAAACGTACTGTATAACAGACTGAATTTTGCACAGGTTGAAAAACTTGCAATAGAGGCTGGCAGCCCGATCCGTGCCGGGTAGAGCAAAATAAGCAGGTCGATAAAAAGGTTTTCTGTCAGATCAAAGAGTCCGGCGGCCAGCGGAAGAACAAAGCTGTACGAAAAAGGACCTCGAATTGTACATGTCCGGTTAAGCCGGTATAAAAGGGAAGAAAGAAAGGGATAAAAGCACAGCAAGAAGAAGTAATCCACAATATGGAGCACAAGATAGGCTGCACGGCCATTTTGCCCCTGGGCGTCAAGATAGTCATGGATTATGGCGGGTGGATAGCAGAACAGGGGATCCATTGTTTTTTCTGCAACAACAGGGAGTTGTCCGAATCCACCGGTGGATAAAAAAGCTGCCAAGGGCAGTGCAATACAGCCGCTGACAAGCAAGAATCGTTTTGTTTTAAAGAAAGCTGCAGGGTCAAACATTTTGCATTATTTTGTCAGGGTTCCGGATTGCCGGAGCTGTATTCGCCTTCCAGATTGTTTTCTTTCAGAAATTCAATCAATTCGGCACAAAATTGAGCTTCATTTGACGGTGCTTCCATAATAACCCTGAGGCTTACAGTATCTACAAGCACACCGTTTTTATTGGTTTGATAGTTTGCCTTGATGGACGTTGTATGCCGGTGAATACCCCGCCGGGTCAGAAAGGCCAGTACTGTATCCTGTGTTTCCGGTTTGCCGGAGGGCAGTCTGACAACAATATAGGCTGCTTCTGACGAGCGGGTGAAGCGGTTTACAATTTGCAGGGCAATGGTGATCATAAAGAATGCGATAAGGGCGACATACCAGGCTTCGATACCTATAAGCACACCCATTATTGCAGAAAACAGGATAAAGGTGATACCGCGCTGATCGGTCAGGACAGAGCGGAAACGGACTATGCTGAGGATGCCGAAAATACCGAAGAACGTGAAAACTTCAATCTTGTTTGAAGTTTGCATCATGACGCTCATAAGAACACTCAATACGGGAATAACATGTCTGAGCGGAGCTTCGGGTGCCCGGTCGCGGTTCTGCAGACTGTATGTAAGCAAAACCGCCAGCCCGGCCAAAAGACTGAGGGCCAGTGTAAGGGCAATTTTAAGTTCGGCTACTATAGGCATAGGGTCTCCTGAATAATCAGCGGCCTGCTGTTATTGGGAATCTGAGGCTGCGGAAGCGGCCTCGCCAAGCTCGCTGAGAGTTTTAAACAGTTCTTCTCCCGCTGCCTGGGCTTCTTCGGATTCGGAATAATACTTGATACCTGCTGCAGCATTAAGGGCGGCACCCTTCATTGTGAGCTGGGCAAGCTTGATTTTCTGGTTAAAGGTCAGTGTGTCGGAAACAGCTTCTACGGCAGAAACAGCCTGGGCGAACTCTGCTTCGGCTGCCTTAACCCGGTTCTGATCGCCGGATTCCAGGGCTGCGGCCAATGATTCAAAGGCTTTTTCATAACCGGCAAGTGCTGCATCTCCCGGGCCTTTGGCGCAGGAAGCGAATAAGAGTACGGTCGCGGCTGCGAGTAAAAACAGGGCTTTTTTCATGGTAATCTCCTTATTGGATATGTCATGGGTATAGTGTAGCACACATTGCTCTGTGATGCCAAAAGGTGCAGGGTTACCCGCTGAAAAAATGATCAGTCAGGAGTATAAAAACCTGCTTCTGCGCTTTTATTGATATACTCCAGTGTTATTTGCCACAAAGCAGGGGATGCCTGCTGGATAAACTGTTTTTTTTCTATTATTTGACTGCGGGTCAGTGCATGGTGACGGATTGCAGAACCGCCGTTGATATAGTGATTTAGTACCGGCTGCATGTTATCCAGGGCAGCAGCAAAGAGGGCATTCGGTGTTTTTCGTTCATCAAATTCCTGCCAAAGGGCTATTGCACGTTGCTTTTGATCGTCCGGTAAAAGCCCGAAGATACGCTGAGCTGCCCGGGTTTCCCTGTCTTCTTTTGTTGCGCACCCGGTTTCGTCATACAGGAAGGTGTCTCCGGCATCGATTTCTACGATGTCGTGAATAAGCAGCATTTCCATTACAACAGCCTTGTCAACAGAAGGGTCAGCGGTTGTATCGGTGAGGATCAGGGCCATAAGGACCAGATGCCAGGAATGTTCCGCGCTGTTTTCGTGACGGCTTCGGTCAAATACCATGTTTTGGCGGTAAATAGTTTTTAGCTTTTCAACCTCTATCAAAAAATCAATCTGTTTAGTCAGGCGTTCTGTGTTCATTGTTTAATAGTAACTGCTTGAGGCTCCTGTGTCAGCACCCGCCACATGGGCGATGAGGCGGGGTCCAGCTCAAGAATTGACCGCTCACACGGAAGGACCTCTGTCGGGTCATGCGTAACATGAAGCAGGGTGGTTGTACCGGTTTCGGCAATTTTTTCAAGGAGGTGCAGGATGGCGGCACGATGCTCGCCGTCAAGACCGTGACAGGGTTCATCCAGGATTAAAATTTCTGGACACTTTATGGCTGCGCGGAGAATAAGGACTGCCCTCTGTTCGCCATAGGACAAAGAGCTGAAGGCCGTGCTGTTTTTTGCGGAAAAGCCGGCGAGCCGGAGCCATAAGCAGGCACGATCAATTTCTGACTGAGGTACCCGTTCATACAGGCCTATAGAGTCGTGCATGCCGGATACAAGAACCGAACAGAGATCCAGATCGCCAACCATCCGGTATTCCTGGTGCAGGCGGTGTGAGACAATGCCCATTCTGGCCTTAATATCCCAGATTGATTCGCCTGAACCGCGGCGGGCGCCGAAAACGGTGATTGCATTACGGTAGGCTTGGGGGTTATCGCCGGTAATAAGTTCCAGAAAGGTAGTTTTGCCGGAACCATTCGGGCCGCGTATTAGCCAGTGCTCGCCGGCCCGGAGTGTCCAGTTCAGACTGTCCAGAACGGTTCGTCCTGACCAGGCAACAGAAACAGTACGCATTTCTACCAATGTGCCGCCTTTGGGTGTGCGCTGCGGATTGAGGGGGGAGCCGGTGTTCTGTCCTGCATATGTAAGGGGTACAGCGAGCAGTTTTTGTGTGTCCCGGGCTGAGTATTGCCCGAAAAAATGCGTGTTGCTGTCGTCTGTAGTGTTTGTACGGGTTTGCGGTGCGAGTTCGAGACGGTTCGTGAATACTGCGGCTATGGAATCGGGTCTATCCATGATTACAATGAGGGCCTTTCCGGTTGAACGGGCCCAGGTGCGTATAAGCGTGTCTAGAAAGATGCGGAAGCGGGCATCAAGGCCTTCGTAGGGTTCATCAAGAATAAGGAGTTCGGGTTCGGCGATCAGGGCCTGTGCAAGCATGGTGCGCCGTATTTCTCCGGTAGAAAGGTATTTCAGGCCCCGATCCAGTATGGGGACGATTCCGCAGTCCAGTACCGCCGGGTGGGTTTCCAGTGCTTCTGCCGGTTGAGCTGTGCTGAAGGCCGACCGCAATAGCCTGCGGGGTGTCCGCCCGATATCAATGCCGCCTTCGATAAATTCCGAGTCGTCGTTTGCACGGTCCTCGGCAATAAGACGGGCTGCTTCTTCAAAGGATACCAGCGCACAAGATGCCGGTGCCTGATACAGCCCTTCAGGGCCCGGTTCAAGCTCAAGGCGGCCGGCAAGTGCAGAGCCAAGAGCGCTTTTACCGGAGCCGTTCGGTCCGGTGATAAGCCAGGTTTGCCCGGCATGAATGGTAAGATGTACGCCTTCAAGAATACTGTGTTCCTGTGCAAAAACGCTGCAGTTGATTACATTGGAAATGATACGGTCTTTCATTGGCCGGATGATAGCCTGCAGAATCTGGAAGCGCAAGAGCGGGAGGTCCAAGGCTGAGGGAGTGTAGAATCGTAACCGGGAAAAGTTGCATTCAGGCGGCCCGGCACATTATAGTAGAAACTGTGTTGTTGATCTTCAGGAGGTGGCAGTGCCGGCTGTGAGCATAAAAAAGAAAGAAAACGTCTTTTCAGGACATGAACAGTCGCTACGCTTCAGGGATACCTTGTTGTGCGAAAATATTCAACGCCTTAAAATTATTGGCGGGGCAGGAATTGCTGTAAATGCGTTTTTGATAGCCTTGTTCTGGAACGACGAATCCGCTCCGGCTTTGGCTTCTGCTGATGCAAGAACCCGTCTTGTCTGGATTGCAGCAACGGTTCTGTATATTGTGCTGACAGGGAGTCCGCGTCCTTCGGACCGGCCTGCTTTTTGGCAGCGGCTGGGGTTTTATATAGCAGTAGCCCTGTGTCCGGTATTTTCTGCCCTGCTTACAACAAGCGCCCTTGCAAGTTCCAGTGCAACCTTTGTTTATATAGTAAATATCATGCTGATCGGGGCCTTTCTGTTTATGCCGGTACTGGAATTTGTGCTGGTTATGGTGCCCGGTTTTGTTGTTCTTTTATACGGGCTTGGCATCCCGTTTGGTTTTGACAGTACGTCTGTTCCTGCCGTCATTAATATCTCCGGCACCATGGTGTTCTCCTGGTTAATAGGTGCTTTGAACCTGCGACTGAAGCGGGATCAGTTTGTGTCTATGGACCGTCTTGAATCTGCCCTTATGGAACTGCGGTCTTTGGCTGATCTTGATGGACTGACGGGGCTGCCGAACAGACGAAAATTGGCCGATGCCCTGGGTTTTTGGCGCTCTGTTCTTGACCGCCAGCCTGCAGATTTTTCTATGGCTTTGTTCGATATAGATTTTTTTAAATCCTACAATGATACGTACGGCCATCTGGCCGGGGATGATTGTCTGAAACGGATAGCAAGCCTTCTTCTTTCCGAAGTGCCGAGAAAAACAGACATTCTGGCACGCTTTGGAGGAGAAAAATTCCTGATGGTGTTTCCGGATGCGG
>CAZXJV010000022.1:21386-33077 GCA_964641135.1 uncultured Treponema sp.
TGGCACAGACCGTGGCGGGACGGGTTCGCAAACGGCTAACTGAAATGAAGATTCTTCATGATACCTCTTTGACGGGATTTGTTTCTGTAAGTGTTGGTATAGCTGTATGCCGTAATGCCGCAGCCTCCGATCTTGATCTGCTTCTTGATAGCGCAGAACGAGCCTTGTATCAGGCAAAGCAGGCAGGACGGGACCGCATTGTTATTGAGGATATAAATCTTTAATCAGGGCAGCCAGAATTCGCCGCCGCCGTCTGCTTGCTTGCGGTCCCGAGTCCGGATTCCGCTGAATATACCCGATATCATAATTTCCGAAACTGCCGGCAGTACGGTACAGAACAAGACCGGCAGAAAAGGGGCTGTTTTCCAGTACCAGGCGCGGAACCAGTGCCAGTCCGGTTCCGAGGCGGGCGAGAGCCAACAGGGCTTCGTTTCCTGCTGTTTCTGCGGCGATTGCCGGTTTGCCGCCTGAAAGACCGGCCTTGTTACGGCCCCGGCACCAGCTGTTAAAACGCTGACGGGCAAGACCTGCCCGTGGCAGAATGAGCGGGGCCCTGTCCAGTATCCTTCCCAGCCTGTCTTCATCGGCAGGGGACGGTGTTGAATCGGCTGTCGAGTCAAGCGGAAGATCAAGACTGCCCCAGGGGCCGTTTGAGCTGGCTGCAAGGACCAGGGGTGTTTTTCGTACCGACCAGCATTCCAGATCCGGAAGACCTTCATCGGGTATAGCAGATACAGCAAGATCAGCCTCTCCCTGGCGTACTGCGTCGGCGGCCCCGGCGGGGTCGCCGGTGCTGATGGAAAGATGGAGGGCGGGGTGTTCCCGGATAAGCCGTTCTGCCAGAGCCGGAAGAATGGTATAGCAGGCTGTAACCGAGGCATACAGACGCAGGGTGCCGGTGAGACGATTTTGTTCCTGGGCCTCGGCTGCCGCTGCAAGTTCTTCCTGTAATTCGGCCCGGCGTGTGAGGGTTTCCCGGGCAAAGGCGCGGTACCGTTCACCGGCCGGCGTAAGTGCAACCTGCCGGGTGTCGCGTTCAAACAAGGCCGTTCCTGCCTCGTCTTCAAGCCGCGAGACAAGACGGCTGAGGGCTGATGGACTGAGGTTGCTGCGGGCGGCGGCCCGCGCGAAATGCAGGGTGTCGGCAAGGGACTCAAAGGCGGCAAGTTCGTGAATATCCATAGCAGCTACTATGTCAGTGTGTTGCGTTTTATGCAATAGTGTAGTGCAAATGTTTCGCTTTACGCATCAATTAAAACGCGGTATAAAGGGTTACGGATGCACAAACTTGCCGGAGGCCCGATCGAACCGGAACCCGCGTCAGGCAGATTCCCGGCCCCTTCGCCCGCAGGTCCGTCGTTCCGAATTTTTCCATATAAGACAGGAGAATACAATGAATTATTTTAACTCAATTCCGTGGCGCGTGGCGCTGATGCAGCTGGGAACCTGCCGGTTCATGGACCGCAACGAGTTTAATGACGGCATCGAGGCTCTGAAGGGCAAGAAGATTGTTATTGTTGGCTGCGGTGCCCAGGGTTTGAACCAGGGACTGAACCTGCGCGATTCCGGTCTGGATGTTTCCTACGCCCTGCGCCCCGAAGCGATTGCCGAGAAGCGCGCGAGCTGGAAGAACGCTACCGAGAACGGATTTACTGTCGGCACCTATGACCAGCTGATTCCGACCGCCGATGTGGTGGGAAATCTGACTCCGGACAAGCAGCACAGTCCGGTAATTACCGCTGTTATGCCCCTGATGAAGAAGGGCGCGGCCCTGTGGTACAGCCACGGTTTTAACATTGTTGAAGAAGGTATGCAGATCCGCAAGGATATTACTGTTGTGATGATGGCCCCCAAGGGTCCGGGTTCCGAGGTGCGTGTTGAGTACAGCCGCGGGTTTGGTATTCCCACCCTGATTGCCGTGCATCCTGAAAACGATCCTGAAGGCAAGGGCTGGGCTGTTGCCAAGGCTCTGGCTGTTGGTACCGGCGGAAGCCGTGCAGGTGTGCTGGAATCGAGCTTTATTGCCGAGGTAAAAAGCGATCTGATGGGCGAGCAGACTATCCTCTGCGGTATGCTGCAGACCGGAAGCCTGTTGTGCTTTGACAAGATGGTTGAAAAGGGCATCGACAAGGCCTGGGCTTCAAAGTTTATCCAGTACGGATGGGAGACCATTACCGAAGCCCTGAAGTGGGGCGGTATTACCGGCATGATGGACCGCCTGTCCAATCCTGCCAAGATCAAGGCCCATGCCCTGGCTGCCGAGCTGAAGGCTATTATGGCTCCTCTGTATCAGAAGCATCAGGACGACATTATTTCCGGCGAGTTCAGCTCGACAATGATGAAGGACTGGGCTGCAAACGACAAGAACCTGCTGGCCTGGCGCGAGGCAACCGGCAAGACCGCGTTTGAGCAGACTTCTCCGACCGGCGATACAATTACCGAGCAGGAATACTTTGACAAGGGTATTCTGATGGTTGCAATGGTAAAAGCCGGTGTCGAGCTTGCCTTTGAGACAATGACCGATGCGGGCATCAAGGCCGAGAGCGCCTACTACGAGAGCCTTCATGAGACTCCCCTGATTGCAAACCTGATCAGCCGCAAGAAGCTGTACGAGATGAACAAAGTTATCTCCGACACTGCCGAATACGGTTGTTACCTCTTTGATAATGCCTGCCGTCCTCTGCTTGCAGACTTTATGAAGAAGGTTGATCTGGACATCATCGGCAAGGGTCTTTCTGCCAAAGATGCAAGCGTGCCGAACCGCGAGCTGGTAAAGGTGAACGAAGAAATTCGCAATCACCCTGTCGAGAAGATCGGCAAGACCCTGCGCGCCTACATGACCGCAATGAAAGAAGTTATCTGATCCTGGGAATTTATACATGAAGCCGCCGGTGCCTGTTGTGGGTGCCGGCGGCTTTTTTTTGGGCGGATGAGTGAAAACTTGACAAACAGGTACTGTCCTGTTAGGGTTTCTGACTGGGTCGTATTCCGAATGCCGCCGAACCCGGAGCGCACAGTACCCGGCATTACAAACACCTGGCTTTTGGGGTAACAATGAAAATTCTTGGCATTTTTTTAAATAATGAAATCCGCACCGGTGGACATATACGCGCCCTTGAGCTGTTTGAGCTTTTGGGTGAAAAAGGCCATGACGTTACTGTTTTGCTTAACACAGCCCTTGAATATACTCCGCGGCATTTTACCGGTGAGCGCCTGAATGCAGCGTATACACGGTGTTCCTTTATACCGGCCTCACTGGTTTTTAAGCGTGCCGCAGCTTCATGGGTAAAGGCCGCCGCCGAACAGTATGACATCATTCTTACATTCAGCGAGACACATTATTCCGCCGCATCCTGTATCAAACGAAAGTTGAAGATACCTGTTTTGTTTGCCCTGCAGAGCAATGCCGTAAAAGAAGTTTTGATATCAGCCGCGGCGGTACAAAATCCGGCAGCGTATGCCTACAAGAAGCTGGTTGAATACAACAGATGCCGGATGTATGAACGGAAAATCGCCGGAACCTGCGATGGAATTGTGTTTCAAAGCTCCTTTGACAGGGATGATTTTGTTTCGCGCAACAGGGGTGCAAAAAACAAAACCTTTGTTATTGGCGGGAATATCGGAAAACCGAGATTTACAGATGAGACAGAGGGAATTAACAAAAGCACCCGTCTTGAAAAAATTCTTTTTATGGGTACTCTGGGCGAACGGAAAGGACTTCGCTACCTTATTGATGCGTTTAAAATTCTGCATGAAAACAATTACAGGAATCTGGAGCTGCATATAGCCGGCCCGGGAAGTGCCAAAGATCAAAAAGTTTTTACTGATGAGCTGGAAGCTGCAGGTCTTGCGGACAAAGCGTTCTTTTACGGCAGGGTGCCTTCTGTTTTTCCGCTGATGGAAAGCTGCGACTTGATGGTTGTTCCTTCTATTTTTGACAGTTACCCCGATGTTATTTTGCTGGCCCTTCATGCGGGTATTCCCGTTATGGCGAGCAATACCGGGGGAATACCGGATATTCTTGTGTTTGAAGATTTGTTGTTTACGAAACAAAGCGGACCGGCTATGTATGAAAAAATTTCCCGGTGTGTAGATGATCCGGATGTGTATCTTCGCGCACGGAACCTGTGCACTGAGCGCCGGTCAGCCTTTCATTTTGACTGGTCCGAGCGCTGGCTGGATGTTATGAAGGCAATAAAGGAACGACAGTGAAAATACTGGTTTTGGGCGGCGGCGGCTTTATAGGTTCTTCTGTTGTTCAGGCTCTTTCATACAAAGGGCATCAGGTAGCAGTATTTGAAAACCCTCGTGTTGTGCCTTCTGCGCATGTTACCGGCTTGCCGGGTGTGTCCTGGGTGCAGGGGAACTTCCTGGACAAGCAGGATATCCATGCGGCGCTTGAGGGAGTTGATTCTGTAATTCATCTGGTTTCGACAACGCTTCCAAAAACGTCAAATGATGATCCGGTGTTTGACATTGAAAGCA
This sequence comes from uncultured Treponema sp., assembly GCA_964641135.1. Lineage (GTDB taxonomy): Bacteria > Spirochaetota > Spirochaetia > Treponematales > Treponemataceae > Teretinema. The sequence goes on from CAZXJV010000022.1 coordinate 25,872, forward strand.
ATTTGATTGGCACCTTGAATCTGCTGCAGATGATGAAAGAACAGGGTGTGCCTTCGATTGTTTTTTCATCTTCAGGCGGTACTGTGTACGGGATTCCCGAGCACATTCCGGTTGCAGAAACACATGCAACAAACCCGATTGTTTCATACGGCATAGTCAAACTTGCGATTGAAAAATATCTGCATTTATACAAAACGCTGTATGGAATAAAACCGGTTATTCTGCGGGTTTCGAACCCCTACGGTCCCCGCCAAAACAGCGGAACAGCCCAGGGTGTTATCCGCGCAATAATTGACAATAAACTGAATAACAAGCCGGTCGAGATTTGGGGCGATGGTTCTGTTGTCAGGGATTATTTGTACATTTCTGATGCAGGTTCCGCCTTCGAGCGCGCCGTTGCCTATACCGGTGACGAGAGCATTTTTAATGTAAGCTCCGGCCAGGGCGTCAGTCTTAATGAGTTGTTGACGATTGTGGGTGATGTTATGGGAAGCCCTGTTGAATGCAGATATATGCAAGGCCGGGCCTACGATGTGCCGGTCAGCGTACTGGACAGAACAAAAGCAGAATCCGTGCTGGGCTGGAAGCCGGTTGTTCCGCTGCGTGAAGGGATTGAAAAAACCATTGCATGGATAATGGAGAATGGAAAAGTGTAGAGATGGGCACTACGTGTTGAAACATACAGTTGTGCAGAAAACAAAAAGGGAGCCGGAGCTCCCTTTTTTCATTGGTGTGCTGTGAATATTCCTTTGGGGAATATAAAAGCATTTTGCGTGCCTTAAAGGCACTTGTTAGCAGGTTGACCGGAAAAATCAATCAGCTAGTCAAATAGTACAGCCATCTCACCAAAATGTCAAATTCTTTTTGTTTTTTAAAAGGTCACATGGTATACTTTCTACCTGAAAACCAAACAGGGGGACAGGAATGAATTCATGGCGGCTGGGTCTTGATTTGGGAACCAATTCAATAGGCTGGACTGTGCTGGGCGTTGATAAAGATAAGCATCCTGAAACATTGATAGACATGGGTGTACGAATTTTTTCTGATGGGCGGGATCCCAAAACAAAGGAGCCTTTAGCCGTCGCCCGCCGGACTGCCCGCGGAATCCGGCGTAATCTGTATCGCCGGAAACAACGCCGTCGCAAGATGTTCAAACTATTGCAAGAACAAAAACTGTATCCTTCGAGCCGTGAAGAGGCCTGCACACTCAAAGCCCTGAACCCCTATGAACTGAGAACCCGTGCTTTGGATGCGATTTTGAAACCCCAGGAGCTTGGAAGAGCTCTTTTTCATTTATCTGTTCGACGCGGGTTTAAAAGCAACCGGAAAGATAGTGCTGAAGGAGAAACAAAAGAGAGCCCGGAAGCCGCTACCAAGGAATCGGCAAAAATGAGCCAGGCAGAAAAATCTTCGTCGCTGGTGGACACTCTAAAATCTAGCAGCGCCAGAACTCTGGGCGAGTTTATGTGGAAAACACAGCAAAAGGGAGGGGGAATTCGATTTGTACCGGACCGCTCAACATTTTATCCCCTGCGATCATTATATGAAGATGAATTCAACGCAATTCGGGCAAAGCAGGAACCGAAATTTGCGCACCTTGACTGGGACGCTTTGCACCAAGCAATTTTTTTCCAACGCCCCCTAAAACCTCAAGAACGCGGGAAGTGCCAGTTCTATACGGACAAGCCCCGAACCTTCAAGGCTATGCCGTCCGCAAACCGGTTCAGAATTTTGCAGGATGTCTACAACCTGGCCCTGTATGATGACTTAAACAAAAAAGTTCCTTTGAGTGATGAACAGTCCGATATCCTGATTGAATTATTAAACCAGAAGGAAAAACTCAGCTTTGAGAAAATGAGTGCAGCCTTAAAAACCAAGTGGCGGTTCAATCTTGAATCAGAAAACCGCACTGAACTTAAGGGTAATGATACAGAGCGCAAGCTGCGTATGGACAAGCATTTTGGCAAGCTCTGGGATACTTTTTCTTTGGAAGAAAAAGACAACATTGTGGAAACGCTGATAACTGCAGATGAAGACAGCGAAGTCCGGGAAATGTTAAAAAAATATGATTTACCTGATGAACAAGAAAATGCGATCGTACACGTTATTCTGCCAGGCGGAACAACCAGCTTTAGCAAGGAATTTACACAGAAAATTGTCGATGTAATGCAGACAAGCCGCTTGCAATACCATCTTGCAGTAAAATCTCTGGGGTTTGACCATTCCGATCAAAGTGTAGAGACTCAAGATGCTCTTCCCTATTACGGAAAGGTTCTGACAGGCTCGACTATAGGCGGAAACCCAGGATTGTACGGGGAAGATGTTCCGGAAAAACGGTACGGCAAAATAGGGAACCCGACGGTGCATGTTGCCTTGAATCAAACACGCATAATAGTTAATGCCTTGATCAAGGAGTACGGGAAGCCGTCACAGATTGTGGTAGAGCTTTCACGTGATTTGAAAAGCAGTCGAGATTCAAAAAAAGAAATGATGAAAAAACAGGCAGAAAACGCGAAAAAAAATGCGATACTAAACATTAACATAAGGGACTTGGTAAAAGGAATAGAATATCCCGGGCGGTTTGAACGGCAAAAATTTAAACTGTGGGAAGAACTGGGCCAAGATTCTGTATCTCGTTGTTGCCTTTATTGCGGAAAGAATATCAGCGCAGGGGAGCTTTTTAGTCCGAACATTGAAGTTGAGCATATTCTTCCGTTCAGTCGTACCCTTCTGGATGCAGAAAGCAACCTGACAATCGCACACAAGAAATGTAATGCGGAGAAGGCCGAGCGTTCCCCGTATGAAGCGTTTGCTTCGAGCCCGAAGGGCTATGATTGGACCGCAATTATGGCTCGGGTAAACAATCTTTCCAATAAAACAAAACGGGGCCGGTTCTCGCAGGACGCCATGGAAGTTTTTGAAAAAGAAAGCGGTTTTATAACCCGGCAGCTGACGGATAACGCCTATTTGTCCCGCATCAGTTTGCGGTATTTACGGGCAGTGTGCGATGACGTATGGGCTGTAAATGGTTCTATGACCAAGCTGCTGCGAGACAAGTGGGACATGGATTCTATTCTGAAAAAAAAGATAACCAGGGAGGAAGTTCTTTCTTTCGGGTTAAAAGATGAGATGGTCGGGCAATACAAGAAAAACAGATATGATCACCGGCATCATGCGCTGGATTCTCTCGTTATAGGGTTGAGCGATCGTTCGATGGTGCAGAATGTTGCTTCTCTTAACGCCCGCTCCCAGCGAAACCGGCTGGAGGCGCCTCCTTTGCCGATACCGCGTCAGGAAATAGTTGACAAGTTGCGTTCTCTGGTTGTCAGCTTCAAACCCGACCATGGTGTTGAGGGTAAGTTGTCTAAAGAAACGCTTTTGGGCTTGATCAAGCAGGAAGAAACGGTTCCGATAGCGGCTTTGAGCGAGCAGGACATACCGAACATAAAAATTGACCGGGTGCGCGAAGATTTTGAGGAACAGCTTGCAGATAAAAAGGATTTCAAGAAAGCCGTTAAAGAATTGCGAGACACATATCCGCAGGTGAAGGTTTTCCGTGAACAGTTTGTAACAAGGACAGCGATAACATCCCTGAAGGCAGAAAAAAATATTGAGGACATTGTTGATCCGGCAATCAGACGCAAGCTTCAGGATTATGTAGCAATCAATAAAGGGCAAAAATTTGAATCTATTCTTGTGCAATTTGTTCAGGAAACAGGAATCAAGAAAGTGCGGTGTAAAACCCGCATTCAGACGCCAATTATTATTGAACCAGATCCGCGCAACCCCCTTGCCGTCAGGCGCTATTTGAATCCCGAGGACTATTTTGCCGCAATAATATGGGAAATCCCACCCGAAAGAGAAGGCAAGCCGCCAAAATACGAGGCTCAATACCTGCGCAGAACCGAGGTTGACGCAAAAGGCAACCCCTTAAAAAAAGACCCCCTGTATGCCAACGCACGAAAAGTATGCAAGCTGCACAAGGATGACTACATCGAGTTTTCTGAAAATGGCGTATGGAAAAAAGCCAGGATCGCGGGGTACTCTGCTACACGTAATCTTCTTGATGTAAGACCAATTTATGCGACAGGCTTTATTAAAGACTGGCAGATTGCTACAAGTCAAAACTGTCTTGAACCAGGCTGGCGGTCTGCAGATGGGCAAAATTTTCTCTCGGTTAATATTTTATTTGGAGCACTCAGTGCCCGGAAAATTACTGTAAACCCGATAGGAAGGGTTTTCAGAAAAGGGTAATTGACAGGGTACAGGGTACCGAAAATAAAGGTATGCTGCACCAGGTTGTAGAGATATACGAAGAAAACCGCTATCTTTCTCTTGACCGGGGGTTTATGTCCATTTCTTCACGGGATGTGGCTCTTGGCTCTGTGTGCCTTGATGATATCGCGGTCGTTCTTTTAAGTGCACATTCAGTAACTCTTTCAAAGCCCTTGCTTGGTGCCCTGGCAGAACAGGGTGTTATTGTAATTATTTGCGGAAAAAATTATGCTCCGGCTGCAATTCAGATTCCGGTATGCGGTAACTACCAGCAGACGGCGGTAATACAGTCCCAGATAAACGCAAGCCAGCCCTTTAACAAGAATATCTGGAAATTGATAGTAGAAGAAAAAATCCGCAATCAGGCAAAAGTGATGAAGTCGATCGGTAATGAGTGTGCGGAACGGCATATCTCGCAGATTGCACGGACGGTGCGGTCGGGTGACCCGGAAAACCGCGAAGCATACGCTGCGCGTATGTACTGGAAAAACCTGTTCGGCGACGACTTCAAGCGCGATAAGGACGGCGACGGTATTAACGGGTTATTAAATTACGGTTATGCAGTTGTGCGGGCATCGATGATCCGGGCTATATGCTGTGCAGGGCTTTTACCTTCCTTGGGTGTGCATCATGACAACAAGCTTAATCCGTTTTGTCTGGCTGATGATTTTTTTGAGCCCTTCAGGCCTGTTGTTGATAGTTGTGTGTACGGTCTGGTGCAGGACGGTTGCGCCGAAGTGAGTGTTGAAGCAAAAAAGCACCTTATTGATGTGTTATGGGTGAGGGTAAACACGACAGAGGGGAAGTCACCGCTTTTTCAGGCTTTGCAATATCTGGCGTTTTCGCATGTACGGTGTTTAAAGGCTAAAAAGCCCGAGTTAGACATTCCTGTGTGGGAGGGACGTTATGAAATCCTATCCAGAGATGAACAGGTATGAGACTATGTGGATGATGGTGCTGTTTGATTTACCGGTAATCGAGAAAAAAGAGCGTAAAGCCGCCACCGAATTCCGGAATTTCTTGCTGGATAACGGGTTTTTTATGGCGCAGTATTCCATTTACCTGAAGGTTCTATCCGGCAAAGATTCTTGTGAAAAGTATTACAAGCTTATAGAAAAGAACTTGCCGGATAGCGGAAAGGTTGATATTCTGACTATCACGGATAAACAGTATGAAAATATTAAAAGTTATCTTGGCGCACAGGCTTTTCAAAGAAAAAACCCCTCAAAACAGCTACTTATGTTCTGATTTGCCTTCAAAAAATAATAGACCTTCTGTGTGTAATCCCTTGCAGGAAAAGGATTTACAGAAGGTCTATTATAGCTGATTAATTTTCCCGGTCAACCTGCAACCAGTACCTAGACCAGAAAACCTAGACCCAGATTATAGCTGATTAATTTTCCCGGTCAACCTGCAACTCGATTTGCTGATACGCTTTTCTGTTCGCTATTATAGCTGATTAATTTTCCCGGTCAACCTGCAACAGCTCTGCAGCATGGACTGATCTTCAATCAATTATAGCTGATTAATTTTCCCGGTCAACCTGCAACTCATTTTATTCTCTATACTGTAAGTATAGAATTATAGCTGATTAATTTTCCCGGTCAACCTGCAACAGCGTTTGTATTACCTGAAAGAGCAGACGCATTATAGCTGATTAATTTTCCCGGTCAACCTGCAACTTGCAAATCAAGATAATGTGCTGACAATTTATTATAGCTGATTAATTTTCCCGGTCAACCTGCAACTTGAACAGTTTAACGAATGTACACGCGGACATTATAGCTGATTAATTTTCCCGGTCAACCTGCAACATAGTATATGCTTGTATCATACTGATACATATTATAGCTGATTAATTTTCCCGGTCAACCTGCAACCTTCCAGTCGTGGAGGCATTCGGTTCTAATTATTATAGCTGATTAATTTTCCCGGTCAACCTGCAACCATACCGCTGGTTTTCTTTGGTAATCGTGAATTATAGCTGATTAATTTTCCCGGTCAACCTGCAACGACCCGTGAATGGTCTTTAAGAATTTATCAATTATAGCTGATTAATTTTCCCGGTCAACCTGCAACCAACAAAAGATTCGACTAATTCACCTATTTATTATAGCTGATTAATTTTCCCGGTCAACCTGCAACAAACTTGCTACAATGGCGCGAGGACATGAGATTATAGCTGATTAATTTTCCCGGTCAACCTGCAACATTAAGGTCTAATTCTGCTAAGCCTGACAAATTATAGCTGATTAATTTTCCCGGTCAACCTGCAACAATAATTAACAACGAAATAAAAGAGATTAAATTATAGCTGATTAATTTTCCCGGTCAACCTGCAACCAATCTTCTTCATTCCTTACTCCTTTGGGGATTATAGCTGATTAATTTTCCCGGTCAACCTGCAACACACTTCGCAATCGCCGAACGCTCGCACATATTATAGCTGATTAATTTTCCCGGTCAACCTGCAACAGCCTTCAAAGTCTTTGCACACGTCAAACTATTATAGCTGATTAATTTTCCCGGTCAACCTGCAACAGTACGGAAGTGCGGGTGCTGGTTTTCAGTATTATAGCTGATTAATTTTCCCGGTCAACCTGCAACCAATCTGCCCGGACAGCTTATCAAAGCTACATTATAGCTGATTAATTTTCCCGGTCAACCTGCAACCGCTCGATAATTTTGCCCTTTTTACGCCTAATTATAGCTGATTAATTTTCCCGGTCAACCTGCAACAATGCGCACTTACAGCGGAGATGTGGACATATTATAGCTGATTAATTTTCCCGGTCAACCTGCAACAAATTAAGGACCATTGAATGTTTGCTTTATATTATAGCTGATTAATTTTCCCGGTCAACCTGCAACTTCAGTGGCATCGTGATGATACTGCTGTCCATTATAGCTGATTAATTTTCCCGGTCAACC
>CAZXJV010000023.1:0-10853 GCA_964641135.1 uncultured Treponema sp.
AACATGTTTTTTAAATTGCTCCTGTAAAACACCGTCTGAAAGCATTACCAAATCAGCAGCAAAGGTGCTATCCAGATTTTTTAGAACAGCAAGAAGAACAAGCGGCGCTCCGGTCCTTGTTGCCTCATGTCCTATAAACAAAATATGCATCATATCTCCAGGGTTTAGCGGCTAAACTCAGGCACGAATTCCCACTCACAGGGCAAATACACCAAGGCGTTTTCTTTCTCTACAACACGACCAGAGAATACTGGAACTTTTGCAGGAATAATTTCAAAAGAAATTGCATTATCAAGAAAATCAAGCAGTTCATGTTTTTCAGCAACAGCAAGCATGATATGATACTGACCGTTAAACAGATTTACATTTTTTGCATGCGCGCGGATACGCACCTTGCCATGAGCGTCAGGAGTAAGTCCGGGATAGGACTCACGTGTCCGGAATGCACAGATATTAATACCGTCAAAACTGACGACCCGGAAATTAATTTCGATGTTCTTTACCGGTCTGTACGCTTCCAGTACAACCTCAATCATCAAATCCTGTCCCATTTCAAACGAATTTGTTTCAGCACCGCTTGCCGGATTCATCATGCTGACAGATAAAATCTTGACCCGCTGCTCCGGTTTGAGCGGCCGTTCAGACCAGTCTACACGCGGCAGTGAGGAACGATTGGAAAGATACCAGTTCATGGCTTCGTCAATTGTGCTGTCGCATACAATCCGGCCTTTTTCAAGAATGACACCCTTATTGCACAAATTGCGAACGGCACCAAGCTGATGGCTTACAAAGAGCACAGTTCTTCCCTGATCGGTGCTCAGGTCCTGCATTTTACCGATAGCACGTTTTTGAAATTCTGCATCACCGACAGCAAGGACTTCGTCGGCAATGAGTATCTCGCTGTCAAGGTGCGCTGCAACAGCAAATGCAAGGCGGACATACATACCGCTTGAATAGCGTTTTACCGGTGTATCAATGTGGTGCTCAATACCGCTGAATGCAATAATTTCATCAAGCTTCTTGTCTATCTGCCGGGTTTTCATGCCAAGGATTGCACCGTTAAGGTAAATATTCTCGCGGCCGGTCAGCTCGCCGTTAAAACCGGTACCTACCTCAAGAAGGCTGGAGATTTTTCCACGTACACGAATAACCCCCTCGGAAGGCGAGGTAACGCGCGACAGCAATTTAAGCAGGGTGCTTTTCCCCGCTCCGTTCTTTCCCATAATACCGATCCTGTCGCCTTTTTGAATGGAAAAGTTAAGGTCCTTGAGCGCCCAGAAATGATCAGCATCACCAAGATACCGGTCAGCGTCAATGCGGGCATAGGGGTCAGATTTTCCGCGTTTTAATGCCATCCACGACTGAATATCTTTCCACAGTGTGCCATTATTTATTACTCCGAGACGGTACATTTTTGAAAGGTGTTCACCCTGTATAGCAATTTCCGACATAAACTTATATCCTCCCGGACTTATACAACATCAATAAAATTACGTTCATTCTGATTAAACAAAATTAGGCCCAAAAACAGGAAAAAAACGGTTATTGATACGCTTGATACAATCATCATGGGTTCAACAGAGCCCGCCCCGTAAAACCAGCTGCGGAACAGCTCAATAGGCGCGCTGACAGGATTTACATAATTAACCCAGGCAAAGCTTTTGGGCATCTCTGAAATGGGATACACAACCGGAGTTGCATACATCGCAAGATGCAGGGCAAAAGAAATCAACTGTTTAAGATCCCGGTATTTTGTTGTCAGTGATGAAATAACCATTCCCATGCCGGTTCCGGCTGCTGCAATCCAGATCAATAACAGAGGAAAAGCGAAGGCCCACCAGCCGGGTGTAACCTGGTCACCGGTGATAAGGTGATAAGAAAGAAACACCATCAACAAAAGAAATTGAACACCCGCCTTGGTCAGGTTATTAAAAACATTGCTGATAGGTACGGTAAATCGCGGGAAATATACCTTTCCGAACAAACCTGCATTGCTGATAAAGATGTTGCTGGCGTCATTAAAACATCCGGTAAAGAAATTCCACAACATCGTTCCCCCATAGTAAAAAAGAAGGTAGGGAACACCATCTGTACCGATGTTTGCAAGATTTCCGAAAACAAACGAGTACATAATCGTTGAGAACAAGGGGTTGATGATAAACCATAAAGGACCAAGGATTGTCTGTTTGTACTGGGTTACAAAGTCCCGTTTCACAAACAGCCAAATCAAATCCCTGTAACGGATTACTTCCCTGAGCTGCAAATCAAACAGGTTGCGTTTTGATTCAATTACAAGATCCCATTTTTCTTGTGGCATGATTTTAACATTCCTCCAAATATACGCAGTCTGTTTGCGTAATTATTAAAATACTGTATTGACAGGATGCTGACTGGCATCGAGTTTATCAGCACCCTGTCAGGTCAGTGCTGCAAGTAAAATCTGTTTATCTGCTTCTACACGTTTTTCCAGATTGACAACAGTATATGTTCCCGTTTCCAATTGAACAGAATCTGATAGTTGCAGCTCTTCAAGCAAAGAATGAATACGTCCGGCATTCCCTTGAGGCGGAAGAGTAACAAGCGGTGTATTTAAAAGTACAGAAAAAGCTGTAGCATGAAATGAATCAGTGACAACACAGGCTGCATTACGAATCAGATACACAAATTCATGAGGGCCGGTGCAGCAAAGTGTTTTATCCGCACCCGGAAAAGGATGATCAAACGGATGAATACTGTACACCGGAACGGATAGCTGTTTTGCTTTTCGTGACGCTTCCTGACTGACTGACTGCTGATTACCAAGACAATAAACCAGAATATACGATTTTTTCGGATACTTTAATCGAGTTTTTTCTGAAAAAGCAATCCAGTTTTGTACATCCGGCAAAAACACCGGGTCAAGGACTACAGAGATTTCTTTTCCGGAAACAGCAGCTATGTAATCTGCATGCTGTTTTTCACGAAGGGTAACAGCAGAAAATCCGGGTAAAAAACGTTTAAAACATTCACCCTGAAAATCGGATACTGTATCTGAAAGGCTTGCAGCCCATGCGATCTTTTTTCCGTTTTGGACGAAATCAAGGTAGTACGCTGCAGTCTTTCCGGTAATTCCGTCATTCCATATCTGATCGCTGCCTGCAATATAAAAGTCGAAAACGGGCGAATGATCTGAAAGTTCTTTATGACTCAAGAAACTGCGTGTTTGACGAAGGTTCCGGAATATAAAGCGCTCGAATGTACGACCTGTTCTGACTCGTTGCACATTTTTGGTGAACGAACGAATCCGCCCGGGGTGCAGCATCTTTAAAAAGGGTTGCTTCAGTGAATACCTGTCAGTGTGTTCCCGGGGGCGAAAGTTTATAAACGACGGGGCAAAACCGGACCGCTCAAGAAATGTCTGCAATGCCCATGCCTGCAGCAGAGCGCCGTAATTATTCACAAAATGGAACGTAAGTATGCCAACCGTCTTCATAGTCTTACTCCACGGTTTCTGTTGTTATAAACCGGACTGCAACATCCGAGCCGAAACCGGAATACAGTCCGGCTACCAGCTCGGCTGCACGGCTGTCTGCGTCAGCCAGAAAACCGGAAAGCCCCAATTCGTTTGCTACTCGTTCCTTGAACGCAGTAACCTCAAGAATCTTGATGTCAGTAGAGATAGGAACAAAGATATTTCGCCTGACATCCCAGATTCTGACAGAACTGATGTCGACTGTGTTGTCCAGTATTACAGAACGGGGAAGGGTGATTTGAATATGGTTTTCTGCCCTGTTCCACTCTGCGCTTATCGCGGCTGTATCCGAAATACCGGCTTTTATTACACCCGAGAATCTGACAAGAGATGTGCTTGCACCTCCGACTGCAAAGCGACGGTTCAGCTCCATTACATCGGTATACCGGTATTCCAGAACTGCCAATTCAGCAATACGGTTAATTGTTGTCGAAGTAACATTGTCAAATGCCTGCCGCTGACGTTTATCGACGGCATAAAACACAGCCTGCCGGATTCCAAGCGCGCCTGCAGCAAGTCCAAGCAAAATGAGAACCGCAATAATCCGGTAGCGGAGAGGTATCAACTGTTTTTTTTTCGAAACCATACCAGCCCTCCTTTACAGACGCATACAGCTGCTTACAGCTGCTTACTGGCCAACAGCGAAATACGTAAAACCCTGGGCCTCTACAGCGGAACGTTTGTACACATTGCGCAAATCAAAAAAGAGAGGTTTGGATAACAGTGTTTTTACGCGGGCAAGGTCCAGATTGCGGTACTGATTCCACTCAGTCATCAGAACAAGTGCGTCAGCGCCTTCCATGGCTGTATATTCATTGTCTGCAAAGACAACGGAATCCTTGACACCTTCAAGCCGCCACCTGGCTTCATGTACTGCTGCCGGATCACAGGCTTGTATCCGGGCCCCGCGGGATGCAAGCCCTTCGATAATAGTGAGGGCAGGTGCTTCGCGCATATCATCAGTATTTGGTTTAAATGCCAATCCCAGTACCGCAATTGTTTTGCCCTTGAGACTGCCGGTTCCGCCAAGTCCCGATTCAATTTTTTCTACCATACGCAGCTTCTGGCGTTCATTGGCCTCAATTGTCGTTTCTACAATAGAAAGACACTCACCATTATCACGACCGATACGCGCCATTGCCTGGGTATCCTTGGGGAAACATGAACCGCCGTATCCGGGTCCGGGATGAAGGAACTTGCCGCCGATACGCCCGTCGCGACCCATAGCCTTTGCCACATCCTTAACATCTGCGCCGACCTTTTCGCACAGATTCGCAACCTCGTTAATAAAAGTGATCTTGACCGCAAGAAATGCATTTGACGCATATTTGATCATCTCTGCAGTTTCTATGTTTGTTTCGATGTACGGGGTTTCGTTGATATATAACGAACGGTATACATCCTTCATCAGCTGGCGGGCGCGATCGCTCTCGGCACCGATGACAACACGGTCCGGATGCATAAAGTCCTGCACAGCAGAACCCTCACGAAGGAATTCAGGATTCGATACTACATCGAATTCCAGATGTGCAGCCTCAGCACCCCGTAATGCAAGTTCGGAAGCTACCCAGGCTTTAACCTTTGAACCGGTTCCAACCGGCACGGTGCTCTTGTCAACTATAACCTTATATCCATTCATTGACCGGGCAATTTCGCGTGCAACAGCCTCAACGTATTTAAGATCGGCACTGCCGTCATCAGCAGGAGGGGTACCAACCGCGATAAAAACGACATCGCAGGCCTTCACCGCAGCGGCCATATCTGTTGTAAAACTGAGCCGTCCGGCGCTGACAGTCCGTGCTACCACATCATCAAGACCGGGTTCATAAATCGGTATCCCGCCTTTTTTGAGCGTTTCAATCTTTTCAGGATTATTGTCCACACAAATGACCCTGTTGCCAAAATCAGCAAGACAGGCTCCGGAAACCAGACCTACATAGCCGGTACCGGCTACAGCTATTGTTGCCATGATGTATACTCCTTATACCAGTGAGCAAATTTCATCAGCCCCTCGCTGATTGCTGTACAGGGCTTCCAGTTAAAGATTCGTTCAAGGGATGCAGTATCCGCAGCTGTCATATACACATCACCTGCCTGCATCGGAGCAAATCGTTTCAGGGCCTCACAGCCCAGCGATTCTTCCAGCACGGATATAAACTCGGACAGCTTTACCGGACTTGAATTGCCAATATTATATACACGCCAGGGAGCACTCGAGGTATCCACACAGGGATGCTCGGGATCAAATTGTGCATCTCCGGCAGGCGGACGGTCAGCAATCAAAAGCACGGCCTTGACAACATCATCAATATAGGTAAAGTCCCGCCACAACTCCCCGTTGTTATAGATGTCGACAGGTTTTCCCGTGCGAATCGCGTCGGCAAATTTAAAGTAGGCCATATCAGGTCTGCCCATCGGCCCGTAAACCGTAAAGAACCGCATTCCGGTCGTCGGCAAACCATACATGTTGCTCCATGAATGAGCCATCAATTCATTGGCCCGTTTGGTAGCTGCATACAGGCTGACCGGATGATCCACCCCGTCTTTTTCAGAAAAGGGTACCTTTCTGTTCATGCCATACACAGATGAACTTGAAGCATAGGCAAGATGGGGAACAGCCTGTTCACGACAGGCTTCAAGAATATTCAAAAAACCGTCCAGGTTAGCCTTCATGTACGCCCGCGGGTTATCGATGCTGTATCGCACCCCGGCCTGAGCCGCAAGATGAATCACACAATCAAACCGGTGAGCCTTGAACACCGCTGATACGGCTTCATGATCCTCCAGCAGATTTCTGTAAAATATAAAACTGCCGGAACGGACCGCCTGTAATGACGGCACGGACGGAATGTCTGCCTCCGGTATACCCAGGGCTGCAAGGCGGTGATATTTCAGTTCCGGATCATAATACTCATTTATGGAATCAAAACCTACAACCTCGTCTCCGCGCTCAAGAAGGGCACGTGTAACAAAATGGCCAATAAATCCCGCAGCACCGGTAACAAGTATTTTCATTTACAAACCAGCTTTTTTAAACTCGACAAGAGCGTCTTTTGCCAGGGCTGTTTTTCCCCGTTTGGCTACCAGGGCCCTGCCATTTTCTATTACTACAATCAGGTCCTCAACGCCGCACAGGGCAACCGGCAATTCGGAACGAACCGTACAATTCTGTGTTTCAAACCGTACGACCGCACCGGTACCCGAATCTGGCGGGAGCCAGGCAGAAAGAGAATCCCAGCTTCCTACATCATCCCAGCGGAAAGAGGCACGAACCGAAGCAAGCCTGAGACAGTGTTCACTGACTGCGTAATCAATAGAGACCGAAGGGCACTCAGAGTAAGATTCGGCAAGCCCCGGCCAGTCCGTCAACAGGTTGGCACCAGAGAGTCTTTCGTACTTCGGTTGCTCCGTACTCCGCGGAAAAGAGGCAAGGATATCCGGAGCACTGCGTTCCAGTTCTTCAAGCATTACATCCAGGCGGAACCCGTACAAGCCGGAATTCCACACATAACCGCCTTCGTTCAGCCACAGCCGAGCTGTAGCTGCATCCGGTTTTTCCCTGAAACCTTCTACCAGGAATGCTTCTCCTGCCGCATCAGTGTGCAGGGCAGATCCCAGTTTGATATACCCGTAACCGGTAGCCGGGCCTGTCGGAGGTATCCCGAAGGTAACTACCGACCCGGAAGAAACCAGATTGTCTGCAAGCAGACAATCTGAACAAAACGATTCAACTGGTGAAATAATATGGTCGCTTGCCATCATCAATATGCGGGCTGAACCGGGACGGTCGGCGGCTTCAAGATACCGGCAGGCCCAGGCAATGGCTGCTGCAGTGTTCCGCCCGACAGGCTCGGCCAGAATGATAAATTTTTCGGGGGATATCCTGTTAATCCACTCGGGGCGAGACAGAAGGGCAGCTATATCCGCCTGTACCAGATCAACCCAGCCGGAACGGGTGACCACCAGCACAGAACCGGAGGGCTGCAGGGCTGCAGCACGTTCCAGGGCTCCCTGCAAAAAGGATTTTCCGTCATGAAGTGACATAAACTGTTTTGGCCGGTTCAGGTCTGAAGCAGGCCATAAGCGTTCCCCGGCACCGCCGGCAAGAATCATTATATCGGTAAACACTGGTAATCTCCACATAACAGGGTCATCAAATGGGCGCTGTGCGCCGAAGCGGGCAGGGTGCCCGTCCAGCTTTCCGAAACAAATACAAAGGTATCGGGTGGAACCCCGGAGGCATCCTGATACCGGTCAAAACCAAGCCCCCAATGGTGAGCCGCGTATTCAATAATAAAATCTATATCGCTCGGTCCCAACAATCCGATGGTCTGGCAGCCCCTGTGCTTTGCATCGCCGGTAAGATCCAGAATCAATTCCTTGTAGCCTGCAACCTTTTTTATCGTACCTTTTAAATACCGATATGTTCTGCGGGCAAGTTCATTCATGCCCTCAGGAGTCAGAACATAACGAACAGAGCGGGTAGAAGCCTTCTGAATCAAAACCAGACCTTTTTGACTTAGTCGTTTTAAAAGTACATTAGTCATCCCCAGGGATAAATCAATAGCCCTGGAAAGATCGCGCTGGCTCATATCGGCCTGCTGCCGCGAAAGGGTATCTATGCTGGTTAACAATAAAAATTCGGGATCTTTTTCCATATTTCACAAAAAGAAAAGGGGTGGGGAGAAAATAACAACCGCAGTACATAAGGATATCGCCGAAACAGATTATCCGTGTACGCAGTCTTTGTTCATACTTCGAACAAAGTATCACACCGAACAGGTTTGTGACAAGACGGGTGACGGTCCTGAAACAGTCCTTTTCATGCTTCGGTACAGAAGGAATTGGTTACACTTTGCCCGGAAATCTGTTATAATGAAATGACAAAGATGAAATCGCTGTCGTTTTCATCACCACAATCAGGAGTCTTTGAATGTCTGTAGCCCCCCACATCGCAGAGTATATGGCATCTTCTTCCTTCATACGCAAAATGTTTGAAGAAGGTATACAAATGAAAGCACAATTCGGTGCAGATAACGTGTATGACTTCAGTCTGGGCAACCCGGATCTGGAACCGCCGGCACGCATTAAAACAATGCTGGCACAGGCAGCTGCAGAAACCCGGCGGGGTATGCACTCCTATATGCCGAATGCGGGATATCCTTTTGCCCGGGCAGCGATGGCCGAAAAAGTGTCTGCAGAACAAGGGGTGAACGTAGAAGCTTCCTCCATCGTAATGGGAGTCGGCGCTGCAGGAGCAATGAACTCTGTCCTGAAAGCACTCCTGTCACCGGGTGACGAGGTACTGGTCCCCGCACCCTTTTTCCCCGAATACACGCATTACTGCCGCAACCACGGCGGTAGCCTGCGTCCCGTCAAGTCCATGGAAGACTTTTCGCTGGATCATCGCGCCATAGCCGATGCCCTGGGAAAAAACACCGCAGCAGTAATCATCTGTTCACCGAACAATCCTACCGGCCGTGTGTACAGTGAACAGGATATAGCAGAGCTTGGCGCCATTCTGGAAGCCCACGGCAAGTCAACCGGAAGATTCCCCCTTCTCATCGCTGATGAACCCTACCGCGAGATTATTTACGATAACCGCCGTGTTGCTCCGGTTTTTCCTGTCTACAGCCATTCAGTTATCGTTTCCAGTTTTGCAAAAAATCTGGGTTTGCCCGGAGAACGCATCGGATATACAGCAGTGAATCCGGCTCATCCCTCATGCACCGAACTGATTGACGCAATCATCTTTTGTACCAGGATTCTGGGGTATGTAAACGCACCCGCAACCTTCCAGAGGATAGTAGCTGAATGCTGGAAAGAACCTGTTGATTACGGCTCGTACGCCCGGCGCAGGGATGCCCTGACAGCCATTCTTGACAAGGCGGGTATTACGTATGCAGATCCCGGCGGAGCCTTTTATCTGTTTTGCAAAGTGCCGCAGCAGGGCGATACCTCGCCGAGGGGCGACACCTCGCCGAGGGGCGATACCTCGCCCCTCGATTCCGCTGCAGGTGATGATAAAGCCTTCTGCGCGCATTTGAAGCGATTCCGCATTCTGGCGGTACCGGGAACAGGATTCGGGGCACCTGGATGGTTCCGTCTTGCCTATTGCACCGCCGAATCAACCATTGCCAACGCCCGGGACTCTTTCATTCAGGCAAGCAGGGAGTGGTAATTCCACATCCGGAGGAAAAACACTATGAAAATTCTGATGGTAACCAGCGAAGCCATGCCTTGGGCAAAAACCGGCGGGCTTGCCGATGCGGTTTCGGCCCTGTCTGCTGCTCTTGCAGCCCTTGGTCATGATGTACGTATCGTTCTGCCCCGATATTACCGAATCGATCGCGCACAATTAAAACCCATACCGGGACCTATGGGTGTGCCTGTAGGTTACCAGGAAATCTGGACTGAGGTTCTTGAGTCTGTTCTTCCGGATACAACGGTGCCGGTGTATTTCATTGATCATGAACACAGCTACGGTCGTGAAGGAATATACGGATCACCGGAAGAACCCGACTACGGCGACAATCCCCAGCGTTTTTCACTGCTATCCCATGCAGCCTTTCAGCTGTGCCACAAGCTGCAATGGTATCCGGACATCATACATGCCCATGACTGGGCGACAGCCCTTGCACCCATTCTTCTCAAATTCGATTTCAGACAGGGCCCCTTTGTCCATACCTCAAGCGTCTTTACCATCCACAACCTTGGCTATCAGGGTGTGTACGGAAAACACCTGTTTCCGTTTACCGGGTTAAGCTGGGATACGTTTTACGCTGCCGGTTTTGAAGACTGGGACAGAATGAACTTTCTTAAAGCAGGTCTGGTTACATCCGACTGCCTTACCACTGTTTCTCCAAATTATGCCCAGGAAATACAGCGCCCGGAATACGGATTCCGAATGGACGGTATTCTTCGGTACCGGAAAGACAGCCTGACCGGCATTCTTAACGGTGTAGATACCACAGTGTGGAATCCGGCTACAGACAAGCTGCTTCCGGCCTGTTTTTCTGCAGATGATATAAGCGGTAAAGCAATTAACAAACAGGCACTGCAGGAATACCTTGGACTGCCCGTTGCTGCGGATGTTCCGGTCATAGGAATCGTTACCCGTCTGTCCGACCAAAAAGGGGTCTCGGAATTATTCGCTCCGGCCTATGGATCTGCCTGGAGAATGTGCAGTGAAATGAAGATTCAGATGGCGGTACTGGGGGCAGGGGAAGCCTGGTGTGAGGCAGAACTCCGATCACTCAGCAACAACCTGCCCAATTTCAGGGCTGTCATCGGGTACGACGAAAAGCTCAGCCATCTTATAGAAGCAGGTTCAGATTTTTTC
>CAZXJV010000023.1:10863-32855 GCA_964641135.1 uncultured Treponema sp.
GTCTTTGCCGGTTGTGATATCTTTCTCGCCCCTTCCCGTTACGAACCCTGCGGTTTAAACCAGATGTATTCTCTGCTTTACGGCACCCTTCCCATTGTAAGAAAAACAGGCGGCCTTGCAGATACCGTCAAAAACTACGATGAACACACAGGAGACGGAACAGGATTTGTACTTGATCATCTGACACCGCAAAGTATTTATGACACTGTAGGATGGGCTGTACACGCATGGTACAATAAAAGTGCGCACATAAAAAAAATGCGTCAACGGGCCATGTCCTCCGATTTCAGCTGGGAAAGCTCCGCGAAACAATATGAGGATGTATACAAAAACATAACAGGAGGGCACTAAATGCTTAAATACCTGATGAAAATCATCAAGGCAGTGAATGCCAACACTCATCCGGGTGATATTGGCCATGCATTTGCAATGGCATGGCTTATTGCTGTGGTGCCAAAGGCAACGCTGTTGTGGGTATTCCTGTTTATGCTGTCTGTAATCATCCGCAGCCATAAAGCTGCTTTTGTATTGTCATTGCTCGGTTTCAGCTTTCTTGTTCCGTTGCTGGACCCCGGCATTGAAGGACTCGGATATATCATTTTAACCCTGCCTGCACTCCAGGGAGTATGGACAGCTTTATATGCCCTGCCGGTGGCAGGTTTACTCCGTTTTAATAACACACTGGTCGCAGGTGGTTTTGCAGCCGGAGCAGTCCTGTATCTTCCGGTGTATCTGTTGGCACGAATATGTGTTGTTCAATACCGGACCCATCTGCTTCCGCTTATTATCGCCAGCCCCCTGTACAAGGCATTCCTGAAACTTCCGTTAATCAGGCTGTGTATAAAGGCCGCAGGAGCTGCACAATGAAAACAAAAGAACAAAAAAAAGCAAAAACACCAAAGACAATCCCTGTACGCCGGATCCCTTCGCTGTACCGAAAAAAATACAGCGAAAAAGCATTCACCAACAAGCTGTTAAAACGTCTCCACGTTCCCCGCGACCGTGAATGGATAGAAGCTCTTTTTGAAACCGTAACAGATGAAAAAAAAGGCGTT
Organism: uncultured Treponema sp.; assembly: GCA_964641135.1. GTDB lineage: Bacteria > Spirochaetota > Spirochaetia > Treponematales > Treponemataceae > Teretinema. The sequence continues at coordinate 11,919 of CAZXJV010000023.1, forward strand.
ATCAAACGGGTTATACGGACGAATCTTTCGCTGGAAAAAAAGGACTTGACCCGTCTTAAAACAATAGCCTCCCAGATAAAGGCGCAAAAGGGCAGATTCAATATTTCGGTATTCCTTACCGCAGCCGCCCTTACCGCCGCAGTGTTTCTGTTGACTGTTGTTTTCAGAAACCAGATTGTTCATTCCGTTCTTGCATCAACCCTTGAGGGTATGGTCGGGGCCCGGTGTGAGATAGAAAATCTGGATCTTGATCTCTTTGACGCACGTTTTACCACAGGACCGATTCGTATCGCCGACAGAAAGAATCCCATGACGAACCTTGTTGAAGCAGAAAAAATAGAAATCAGATTCAACATGCTGGAACTGACACGGGGTCGCCTGATAGCAGAAAATCTTGAAGCATCCGGAATCAGACGCACTACTGAACGCAGTATATCAGGTGCGCTTTCTCCCCGCAAAGAAAAAGAGTTTGTCCGGAAACAGGAAAAACAACCTGATCAGCAAACTACCAATCCGGTAAGCGCAGCCCTTAATGAAAAACGTGCACAGGGACGTTCAGAAATTACTCCTGATGCGGGAATTGAAGCTGTAAAAAACCAGCTGGATCCTGCAGCGTTCTGGCAGCGCGAACGCGACAGCCTGCGTTCGCCCCTGGCTGTGCAGAATGTTACAGAAACACTCCCCGGACTCACTGCAAAATGGCAGGAACGATCCGGAGAGCTTGCCACAGTAACAACCCGTGCCTCCGATTCAACAACCCGGCTGCGCGCCATCCAGCCAGCCTCAATCAGAACCATCCAGGAGGCCCAGGCTGCCCTCGCAGAAATTCAATCTGCCACTACCGTTGTGAAACAGGCTGTGGATTCAACAACCCTCGCAGCCCGTGAAGTTCAAACGGACTCAGCCCGTGCAGCCGCATTGGCAAAATCCGCAGCAGACAGCCTTGCAGCCGATACCAGGCGTGTGGGCGAACTGGCCGGGTCAATTTCTTCCATAAATCTTGCATCAGGTCAAAAACTTGTAGCAGGTCTTTTTGACACCTTTATGCTCAACACTTTGAACAGCTTTTATCCGGCGTTTGAACAGGGCCTTGCGTACATCAAGAATATGCAGGCTTCCGAAAAAAAAGAAAAAAAACCGGTCAAGGAAAAACAGGGGCCGCTGGCACGAATGGAGGGCAGAACCCTTCAGTTCGGTGACTCGGGTCTTCCTTCCCTGTTGCTTAAAAACGGGAAGGTATCCGGAAGTGACCGTGATTTTACTGTTGCTCTTTCAATTACCGACCTGACAAACGATGCAGACCGCCTGGGCCGTCCGGCATCCATGGATATTCAGGTTGAAAGGCAGTCCATCTCCGAGCGGGCACAGCTTGTTCTGGATCTTCGTTCAAGTGCCAAAGATACTGCCGCAATACGCTTTACAGGAACAGGCTATCCCCTTGCGCTGCCATCGGGAGGTATACCCGGCGTACCTGCCATAAGCGGTAATCTGCGGGCAACCGGAGAAGCCGCAGTTCAGAAAGACGGTACGCTCCGGCTCAATACAGACCTTGTTGTTTCTCCGGTAAAGACAGAGCTTGCCACATTTGAGCCCGCTTTTTTGTACAGAGTCTACCGTGACACCCTGAACTCTCTTGACCGCATCGACTTGATTGTACAGGGCACAGTGCAGGTTCCCTCGAATGTTCAGCTTTCCGTATCAACAGAGGTTGACAACCAGATTGCACGGGCCATGCAGTCACAGGTAAACCGTCAGGTGGAAGCATTCAAGACTGACGTTCGCCGTCAGGGACAAGCCTATCTTGAGGAGCTTCGCTCCGAATACACGGATGAAATTGCACAGTTCAATCAGACAGCAGCCCGGATTACACAGTACCGGGATCAGGCTCAAACAATACAGCGTGATCTTGAAACAAAAAAGAAACAGATGGAAGACCGTCTGGCCGAGCTGGTAAAACAGCAGTCAAGCCAGGCTACCGACGCTGCACGGCGGGCAGCCGAAGGGCTGCGCTTGCCCGGACAATAACACACAGGCTGACAGGTATCAGTCAGCCTGTAACAAATTATTTTACTACATCTTGCGGAGAATATTTTATTGAACACAATTACCAAATCTGAATCCATACAAAAAGTTCCGGTACAGTTGTGTACTGGTTGTTCAGCCTGTGTAAGTATCTGTCCGGTAAAGGCACTCAGCATGCATCCCGATTCGGAGGGATTCATGTATCCGGTTGTTGATGACTCTGTATGCACAAACTGCGGATTATGCCTGAAACGCTGTCCTGCCATGCACCGCACTCTGCGCGCATCCGGACTGTCCTCCCCGGTTTTTTATGCACTGCGAAACAAAAATTCCGGCGAACGGGCTGGCAGCACATCCGGCGGGGTGTTTCCGGTACTGGCAGCGTCTTTTCTCGGGCAAGGCGGAGTTGTTTTTGGCGCACAGTATACCCGTAATATGGAAGTATCGCATACCGAAGCAACCAAGTATGCTGACATTCTGCCCATGAGGGGCTCAAAGTATATTCAAAGCACTATAGGGGATACCTTTACCTCTGTAAAAAAACATCTTGAACACAGTCGTCCTGTTCTTTTTACGGGCACTCCCTGTCAACTTGCCGGGCTTCGTTCGTTTCTGGGAGGCTCGCACCCTTTGCTTACAACCATCGATGTTGTATGTCACGGTGTAATGCCCCGTATGCTTGCACAACGATATCTTGAATCCCTTGCCATGCACCGGGGATTCGCCATAGATGAAGACACGCAAATCAACTTCCGTGACAAAACCCGCAGCTGGCGTAATTCTTCATTTACAGTCAGGAACGGCCGCACCGCCTTGTTTTCAGAACCGGCTCGGTCAAATGCGTTGTTTCAGGGTTATGTACAAAATCTGTTTCTGCGTCCTGCCTGTTATGCCTGCCGGTATAATACCCACCCCCGACAGGCGGATATAAGTCTAGCAGATTTTTGGGGCTCATGGGATTATCCGGGCTGCGGTAAAGAAGATCGCGGCACCTCGCTGGTTCTTGCAAACAGTCCGGCTGGAGAGCACTTTCTGCACTCCCACAAAAAACAGTTCTCTCTTTTCAGGGAAGTCAATCCGGAATTTGCAATGGCATATAATCCGGTTCTGGTCTGTCCTCCTCCCATGCACCATCAGCGGGACTCGTTCTTCAAGGCTCTATCATCCGGCACGCAGATCAGCTCTGCGCTGCATGCCTGTTTACAGGATACCGCCGCTGCAACAGCAAACACTGACGAAACAGGAATTCTTAATCTTCACTTTTCAGATTATAACTATGGAGCTGTTCTGGTACCCTGGGCCATGCAGCAACTTCTTGGCAAAAAGGGCTTTCGCGCGACAACAATCGACTATTCGGTTCTTCCCCGGGGCGAACCAGTTCAGTTATGGATGGCACGAGAGTTTTATTCATTTCGCAACCAGCATCTGCGCATGACCCACAGCATGAACACCCCGCAGATGCTGGACAGCATTTCACAACGGTTTTCAGCTGTAATTACCGGCAGCGATCAGGTATGGCGTTACTGGAATACCGAAGAACAGATTTATACCTACTTTTTGGGGTGGGTACCTCCTGAAAAAAAACTCATTGCCTATGCACCCAGCTTCGCGGTTCCACAATGGGAAGGGACTGTCCAAGCAGCCCGGATGGCCAGCAATCTTGTAAAGCGATTTGATGCAGTTTCTGTCAGGGAGCTTGACGGTGTCGACATTATTCGTGACGTGCTCAAAGCAGAATCAATACAGGTCCTTGACCCGACGCTGCTCCTTGATTCAGGTGACTATGCTTCTCTGTATGGCTGCTTTACTGCCCCCGCAGATGATTACCTTGCCCTGTATTTTCTCGGGGATGAAGAAAACACTATTCAACACAATCCGGTAATCACTGCAGTTGCATCAGCACTTGGACTGCTGCCGCTTGATATAAAATGCCGGCCCGGTATTTTTGCGGGAAAACCCTGCAGTGAATATAATCCTGTCGGTGAATGGCTTGTGTTGCTTGCTTCTTCCAAATGCCTTGTAACAGATTCCTATCACGGAGTGCTTTTTGCAATCATTCATCGAAAGGATTTTGTATACATCGAAAGAACCATCGGCGGAAACAGCCGGCTTGATACCATATTGCACCTGACAGGCTTGCAGGAACGCTTTATCAACTCTTTAAACGAAGAGGTAATTGCACAACTGCTAAAACAACCAATAGATTATAACGCAGTGTATCAACGGCTCATTCCACATCAAAAACGCTCGCTTGATTTCTTGTATAACAGTATGACAGCCACCCCTGACAGCGACATTCAATTAAAAAAAATTCAAGGTGAAATGAATCTCTTCAAATACCGTTTTTCACAGACTCAAAAAGAAATAGAACGATTACAAACCCTTCTTGATCGTTCGATAACACAGAAGATCAGAAGGTGGAGAAAACACATCCGCGATAAAAACATTTTTTCCATGATAAGGAAAAGACTGCGGAGACGATAACGCAGATACCGTTGCACCTATTTCTTTTTTTTACAGGAAGTCAATCGCAGCAGGTTGATACACATCGGATACAGAGGTAAAAATAATCGCGGGGCCTTCCAGTAAAACCAGCGTTTTAAAAGTTCGCGTTTTGACCGGGTAGGCCAGGGGTAGTTGACCGGTTTGAACATACGTCGAAGCAAACCAAGATGATGCCGGTAGCGCCGGTTCGCAAACACATTGATACCGGCTGTTTTTGCATTAAGCTCAATATGTTCAACATGATTTCTGTACCAGATCAATGCAGAAACCTCAACTTCGGGGGCAGTCTCACGGACCATTGAATACACCTTGAACAGAACATCCAGTACATCAATATCGCCTTCATAAAAAGGTCTTCGGGTAATCCCGTTGGTAAAACGGTAATAATATTTTGCAGTTGAACAATGTACAGCCCTGGATTTTGCAGAAAATATCCTGGCCAGAAATAGAGTGTCTTCACCGCGTCTATACGGTTCAAAGCGTGTTGTACCGATAAGCTGAACAGGGAAAAGCCAGTTCCAAACACTAAATACCGATTTATTAAACACAAGGGCCAATGCGTTATCCGACACTGTGATATCGTGAATGCCCCTATCCGTATCCTCATCAGTACGGAATGCACAAACGGGAATCGCTCCGTTATGCTTTATATACAGACTGTAGAGAAACTCGATCAAATCCGGATCAGCGCAATCATCGGGATCAAAAAAATAAATAAACTGTCCACGGGCACAGTCCAGGCCGCGATTCCGGGCACCGCTTAAACCGGTGTTTGATTGATGAATAACCCTGATACGTGAGTCTGAACGGGCATACTCATCACATATCGAACCGGAGCTGTCAGTTGAACCGTCATCAACAAGAAGTATCTCAAGATTCATCCAGGTTTGTCCTGTTATCGTGTTCAAACCGGTGCGCAAATAAGACTCAACATTCCATACCGGTACAATAACACTGATTAAAGGAATATCATTCATTTTGGCAACGCAGGAAAACCGGTGCTGGCGAGCATCTCAAGATCCTCAAGAATGATTGAAGTAAATTGAGCGGCACCATTGACATTTAAATGGTCGCCGTCCGCAAAAAGGGTATGATCATGTATAAATCTCGAATCCTTGCTGTAATCAAGATATGGTATCCGGGGATACAGTGATTGCACCCCGGTTGTAAACCGTGAAAACCACATCCAGAAGTCAGGAGATTTATTGGTATATACAGTGTTGAGCGTGTCGGTAACCGGAAGAGTCACCAACACGGGAATCCATTCCCGTTCATAACAAAAGTCGATGATTCGGGATATCTCGGCAATATTTAACAACAGACCTTCTTCACCCTTATCCTCATCAGGATCAGTCCATAAAGCATGTTTCATTTCAGCATAGTTGAGCAATTCTTCGCCTTCCATAAAAGCATCAAAACCGTAAAACCGGCTGATTTGTTCTTCAGGAATATCTGAAATAATTCGTGCAAGAAAGTCTTTTTCGGACAGAATCGGAAACAATCCGTATTTAAGGTAATCACCCAGATCCCAGGATGTGAAAAAGGTTCTGCGAAGAAATTTATAATATGCCTGATAGAACCTCAACACTGAATTATCGTGCTGTGTAATCTGAAAATACAAAACAGGGATAAGCACAATGCAACCGGGTTCAAGATGATCCTTAAACTGATTGAGCACCATATAGTCCATGTAATAACGCTGCGAGAAAATTGCAAAATTGAATGCAGCAAGCTCCGGAAAACCTTCCCAGTAAAACCCCATAGCACCATGACTGCTTCCCACATTGCAGATTGAAATATCGTCCGGAACTTCAAGAAACCGGTAGGTATTCGCATCTTTTTGTTTCCAGTGATTCGTTTGTTTATACAACGCGTTGAGTGTTACAAAAAGGAAAGCCGGTATAAAAAAAAGAACAGCCAGTTTGATGACAAGTTTTTTCATGATGCGTTCCTAGAACTGAAAATATATAAACTGTGTAGATTCGATGTGTTGAATCATCATCCACACTGTTACCAATACAACAGATATATACAAGGGCCAGCGCAATACGGCAGGACTTCGTTTTACTGCACCATGAATGCTGTAATACCGCGATATATCCTCCATAAACCAGATCAAGGCAATAAAAATAAACTGCATCAAGAATGTTATTTTTGGAATTGCCAGTGTGTACTTTCCAAAAAAACCGGATCCGAAGGAAATAGTCCGGAATACCAATCCGGTAACAAGATTAAACACCTCTACAGGAAACAGTGTCATTGTTCTTAAAATAGAGACCGCATCAGAAAAAGTGTCGGCACGAAAAAAGACCCAGCCGATACATACCAGGGTAAACGTTATCAATATCTGAACAGATTGCCACCATTTAACAACAGTACCCTGCTTTATAAGTCCCAGTTTGGTCAGACAAAAAACCCTGACCGGCAGCGTTGCTTTTTCGGTTATCTGATATACACCGTGAAGTAATCCCCAGAAAACGAAATTCCAGGAAGCACCGTGCCATAAACCCGAGAGAATAAAGGTAATAAAAATATTGATATAATTACGGATAGTACCCCTTTTACTTCCGCCCAGAGGTATATATACATAATCTTTAAGCCAGCTGGAAAGAGAAATATGCCATCTCCGCCAGAATTCGGTAATTGATGCAGAAAAATAAGGACTTCTGAAATTTTTCATAAGTCTGAACCCGAGAATCCGTGCAACGCCGATTGCAATATCGGAATAGCCCGAAAAGTCACAGAATATCTGTATGGCAAAAAAGAAAGTAGCTATAACCAGGACCACTGCTGTATAATCCTGCGGATTTGAATAAACAGCATTGACGTATTGAGCTACGGTATCGGCAACAACAACCTTTTTGAACATACCCCAGGCTGCAAGACGCAATCCATCGGTTATTCGTTGATAGTCAAAGGTGTTATCTGTATAAAACTGCGGAAGAAGGTTAGCGGTACGTTCTATAGGACCCGCAACAAGCTGCGGAAAAAAAGTTACAAACAGAGCATAGGTAATCACGTTTTTTCCGCTCTAACGCTGCCGCGGTATACATCAATCGAATAACCAAGCGCCTGAAAGGTATAAAATGAAATCCCAACCGGCAGCAAGACATTGAATTGCGGAATCTGTGTGCCTGAACCGGATATTGAAAGGAGCGTATTTATTGATCCGGTAAAAAAGTTAAAATATTTAAAGAAAAATAAAATGCCCAGGTTTATCAATAATGAAGACAGGATAATTACACGTTTATGCCGGGGGTGTTTTTCCATCAACAAACCGCTGAGCCAGGTAACGATCACCGAAATCAGAATCAATGACAGGTACGACAGGTTCCAGCATGCATAAAAGAATAAACTGGCAGCAAGCAAGAAAACACGGGTAAGTATATTTCGTTTTATTTTATGAGCAAGAAAGAAATAAACAATAACAACGCACAGGAAAAACAGCCAAAACTGTATACTGTTAAAGAGCATTTTTTCTCCGAATTGTCCGTTATACTTTGATCAGCTGTGTATTCTCTGCGCTTATGAAGAAAGGTGAATTTCTTCATAAACGCAGAGAATAGCGACATACTGTATTTTTTTTATAACGCAGTCAAGTCCGAAGATCGCAAAAGGCGGATTGTCCCGTCCACAGCCTGTACCAGTATACCCTTGGGAGTTACTGTTATTGCTGTCCAGGCTCTCACCTTGACAGCAGAACGCGCTTTGACCTCAAGTCCGTGATCGAAGCGTCCAAGTACAAATCCGTCGCCTGTTTCCAGTACTGCATACACATCAGGACCGCTTACCACCAGCATGCTGGCTTCGGCGATGTTGTCTGCACCCTGCTTGAGCACCTCAAGGGTGGCAGGATCTATCTGCACCAGACGAACCGCGCCCGAACCTGTTTTGGTTCCGGCAATTGCTACAAAAAAACGCCCGGTATCGGCAATGGTGCGTCCGCGTATGGTATTAAGCACCGAGGTTTTCATGATTTTTCCGGTGTTAAGGTCAACAATCACAAGATCGGCAAGCAGGGTACGCTCGTCCAGAACCCGCAGGGCTGTTGCAGGCTGTGCTGTGGCAAGGGCATCGGCAGCCTGACGCTGGGCTTCAGCCCGCTGTTCTGCTATTACTTCCTGCTGGTCGCTTGCAACCTCGCGGCGGTCGGCTATTGCCTCCTGCTGTTTGGTATCGGCAAGGGTTTGTTCGGCTGCAGCTTCTTCGCGCCGGGCAGCTGTTTCTTCCCGTGCAGCATCACGCTCTGCTGCAGCGCGTGATGCCTCCTCGCGTGCGGCAGCAGCATCCTGTTCTGCCTGCGCGGCGGCCTGTCGGGCAGCCTGATCGTCAGGCCGTGCTGCAGCTTCTTCACGGGCGGCCGCAGCATCACGCTGAGCCTGTTCAGCTGCCCTTCGGGCTGCATCGGCCTCACGCGCTGCGGCAGCTTCGCGCTCGGCAGCCTGCGCTGCCTGTCTTTGTGCATCTGCAGCACGCTGCTGGGCTTCTTCGGCCTCACGCTCCTTGAGCTCGACCATATCCTTGCGGCTGTCTATAGCCCGATCAGGATCCTCTCTGAGCTGTTCTACTACAGCAGGGTCAGTTATCGCTGTGGTGCTTACTGTACTGAGGGTACCGGAAAAACGGCTGTCCGAAAGCGGAATCACTATCTGGGTTCGACCCGGCCACTCGTCATAGCGCAGGGCAAGACCTGCCCGTGCCGGATCAAGGGCGGCAACCACAGCCGGTTTTTACCGTCCGCGTAAAATTTCCATACGACATCGATACACAGCGTTGTAAACGGTAATAAACTCGGCAAGAAGGCGGCTGTCCCGGTCGCTGTATCCGTACGCAGCTGTAAGGTAGGCAGAAAGGATACGCCTGATATTGTCAATGTGGTCTACACCGGCACCGGGGCCAAGGGTAAGGATATCAGCGTCAAATCCGGTAGCGACGCTGGCGTCAACAATATGCTGAATCCAGTATCTGGCAGGGGTTCCTGCTGTCGGGGCAGTGCGAAGGGCAGTTCCCAGCTCTGCACCGATTCCGCGAATCTCCTCGGCGGTATTGATTACCGCATGAGGGCCGGAATAATTTATAAACTCGATAGTGGCACCTTCAGCTGCACCGGTTATTTCAGATTCGGCAACCTCAAGAGCTGAAAGGTAACCGGCAAACAGTGCAAGGACAAGCACAAACAAAAGGATTTTTTTTACCGCCTGCTTTTCATTCACAACCAACCTCCGAATTCTGAAAAAAAAAACCTGTTGCGGGGGCAGACAAGTATCGATTTTGTCGGCACCCTGCTACTGCAGAAGACTCTGCATACGCTGCATGGCATACATACGCACCGGCTCCGGCCAGGGAGTCCGGGTAAGTTCCAAAAGCAAAGAAGTCGCAGAACGCTGTACCCCGCCCGAATTAAACCGGGCAAGAGCATACAGAACATCACAGCAGGAGCGCACCGTCAGGGTAGCAGAAAGCCCCGACCGGCGTATCACCAGTGTAACAGCATCCAGAATCTCGCCATCCGGGTCATAGGCGAGGGCTGCAAGGGCAGAAAGAACCCCCGCAAGTACCGTCTGATCCTGTTCGCTCCGGGCAATGGCGGTTAAAAACGGGCGATACTCAAACGACCCCAGCTGACCCAAAAAATGTGCCGCCCTTGACCGTTCCGTACGGTCCGGTTCCCTGCCCGGAAACAGGGAAGGGAGGGCGCCTGAAAGGAGTTCCGCACACCTCCTGCCATACCAGAGCTCGGCGGAGCCAGTATCTCCTGCAGACAGATCAGCAGACAGGGCATCAAAAAAACCGCGAATGAGCTGACGGTCTGTTGCCAAGGGCGTACCCGATTCAGGCGATCTTCCTTCCAGTATACCGTAAAAAACCGGTTTTGGGCGTTTTTTTTTGCTGTCCCTGATCTGTTCTTCCATTTTCCAGGCTGCAACCGTCCAATCCGCATAGGCTGCGGCAGCCATCCCCTCACCGGTCAGAACAACAGCGGCCGGTTCAGGGGGAAAGCGTAAAGACCACAGCAGCCGGCCAGTTCGGGAAAGAGCTGCTGCTCCCGCAGAAGAAACGACCGAGTAGCGTTCTTCTGAAGAACTCAGTACAGATCCGGCAGAAGCTGGGATACCGAACAAAAAACGCTCCTGAAGGGCACCGTCTGTGGCATTCAGAACGGCAAGTCCGCCGTCAGCCGTCAACACCAGTGTCCAGAAATCTGTATTGTGCAGGGCTGCAACGCTGCGGCCGGCACTGTACAGCCACACCTGTCCGGTATCACGGCCCGGACGCACCTCAAAGGAAAGAGCCCGGCCATCAGTAAAACCTGCTGCAAACCCGCCCGTAACCGGAGCAAGGGCGGTAAGACCGGAAGGGATGCTGATGCGTTCCAGAAGCTCGCCCCAGGGACTGATTCTGACGATGGTTGAATCTGCGAGGGCAACAAGGATATCCCCGTCACCTGTTTCCGATGGCGGTAGGACCGGACGACCGGGCAGGGCAAGCCGCCATTTCCGCAAGCCCAGATGGCTGCGGCATTCCACCGCTCCTGCTTCCACCAGAAAGATTCGCCCGTCACGGCCGGGATGCGGGGGGAACACCGGCAAACCTGCCATCTCCACCCGCCACAAAAAAAATCCTTCCGGGCTGAATGATTCAAGAAACCCTGATCCCGAAACAGCAAACACCTGCCCCCAGGGAGCAACACTCAAAAAACGGCGCGGACGGCCCCGCAGCTGCCGGTGCCACACAATGTGGCCGTCAGAAGCGATGGCTTTGACCGACCAGTCCGCGGTTATGACATACAGCTGCTCCTTATAGGCCACCGGACCGGCAAGAACCTCGCCGGCGACAGCCGCACGGAAGGTTTCAGGGCGCCGGACATCCTGAGCTAGTGCTGTGGTAAAAAAAAACAACAGTATTGATAGCAGTACAAGAGGTTTCATCGCTCAAAGACCCCGAGGGTTTCTGTATGCGCCGTTTGCGGATAAAAATCAAAAAGCGTCAGCTCTTTCAGACGGAAGCCCCCTTGAGCCAGACGGACAGCATCACGGGCAAAGGTTGACGCGTCACAGGACACATACCGCAGATCGGCGATTTTTGAAGCAGTAATCCAGTCCATTGCCGAACGTGATATTCCCTGGCGGGGAGGGTCGATGATCGCCGTATCGTATTCCAGCGAGGCTTCCTTCTGCACAGCCCAGCGCTCATCATCTGTACAGCACAGACGGAAGCTGCGCCCGGCAAGGTTGCGCGCAGCCAGATCAAGGGCCGGTCCGTTGTGTTCAACGAGCACACACTCATCCCGGTCACGGCCGGCTGTCGCAGAAAAGGTGCCCACCCCGGCATAAAAACCAAGCAGGCGTCCGCCGCTTGTGCGGTGAGCGGAAAGAGAGGAAACAAGGCGGTCCAGCAGGGGAAGGTTTGATTGAAAAAACCCGCGGACATCAAAAACCAGCGGCACTCCCTGCACTACAACACTGGCCAGGGTTGGTCCCGCTCCGGTAACAAGGGCTGTTCCGTCCGAAAAAACCGGGAAGCGGGGACCCCGCCAGCGGGCCATGGGCGTTTCAAGGTCACCCGAACGCAGGGCTTCCCGGATGGGTCCGGCAGCAACCGGACAGTCGTCAAGGGCTACGATGCTGCGGCTGTCAGCGGAGGAAAGGCCGGGTTTCCCGTCAGGAGTCCGGTGAAACTGAAAGCGCGAATGGTATCCGAAGGGCTCGCCGTACTGCACGGCGATGGACTCAAGGGCGGGATGGCCTGCCCTCGTTAATGCATCCTGCACCAGGGACCGGCGCAGTTCCCGCTGGTAGTCATCGTCAATATGCTGCCAGGGGCAACCGCCGCAGGTGCCGGCCAGCGGACAGGGCGGGCTGCGGCGTTGAGGCGAGGGGGTCAGTATCCGCAGGGTCCTGGCAAGGGCGTAGTCCTTTTTTTCCCGTATGATTTCCAGTTCAACGGTCTCGCCGGGCAGGGCACCTGAAACAAAAACAGCCTTGCCGTCAATCCGGGCAAGACAATCGCCCCCGGCGACCATTTTTTCGGTTATACTGATCATTAGAGGCAGTATACAGGAGTTACCATGAAAAAGGAATCCGGTTTTTTGCAGGCGGGCGACGGCGCATCTCTGGCCTGGTATCTGTTTGAATGCGAGGGGACGCCACGGGGGATCATACAGATCTGTCACGGAATGGCCGAGTATGCCATGCGCTACGAGCGCTTTGCAGAAGCAGCCTGTGCGCGCGGGTTTACTGTCTGGGCCCACGACCACCGCGGTCACGGGCAGACAGCCGGTTCGCTTGACCGGGCCGGATATCTTGCTGACGGGGACGGTTTTAGCCGGGTGGTCGAGGATCTGCGCCTGATGAACACCTCTGTTTCACAGCGGTTTCCCTCTGTTCCGCTATATCTGCTTGCCCATTCGTTCGGTTCGTTTGTCGGTCAGGAGTACATTCAGCTGTATGGCGCAGAGCTTGCCGGCTGCATTATTTCTGGCTCAAGCGGGCCAAAACCCGTAGCTGTGGCACTGGGACGCCTGGCCGCAGACCTGCGCAGCTTTTTCAGGGGCCGCTATAAAAAGGATTATCTGCTGGACCGATTGATGTTCGGCACCTACAACAAAGGCATCAGCGAGCCGCAAAGCCCGAACGCCTGGCTTTCAAGGGATCCGGCCGAGGTAGAAAAATATGATGCAAGCCCCTGGACGGGCTTTGTGTGCACCACGGGCTTTTTTCAGGATTTTATACGCGGCCTTTCACGTATCCAGAGCCGCCGTGCTGTGGCCAGGGTACCGTCTTCACTGCCCATTTTTATTGTTGCAGGGGAACGTGACCCGGTTGGGAATCACGGAAAAACACTGCCGTCCCTGGAAGGTCTTTTTACCCGGGCGGGACTTCGCGATGTGCAGCTGAAGCTGTATCCGGGTGCGCGCCATGAAATCTTGAACGAAACAAACCGTGACGAGGTTACCGCCGACATCCTCGACTGGATTGAAAGCCGTATCGGTGCTGGCGGGAGCAGGGAATCCTGATGGCCGTTGACAGAGAACGGCTTTTCCGTGGATTATAGAGGAAATGCTCATACGTTATACCCGTGATTCAAAAGGCAGAACAGTAAAAAAAGCAGTAGTGTATACCCTGGCAGAACACGGCATCCGCCGTGAGCGCGTTGACGCCGATGCCCTGCGTGTTGTGCATCATCTGCGCAATTCCGGCTATGAGGCCTACATTGTAGGCGGAGCGGTGCGCGATCTTTTAATCGGAAAGACCCCGAAGGATTTTGACATCGTTACCGATGCGGAACCGACGCGCATCAAGCGTCTCTTTCGCAATTCCCGCATCATCGGCCGGCGCTTCAGGCTGGTGCACATATTCTTCGGAGACAAGATCTTCGAGGTTTCCACCTTCCGCTCCTTAAGCGAGGGAACCATCGGCAACAGCTTCGGCACCATGGACGAGGATGTGCAGCGGCGCGACTTTACCATGAATGCCCTGTACTTTGATCCGCTGAAAGAACAGATTGTAGATTATGTAAACGGTGTCCGCGATATCCGCGCCCGCACCCTGCAGCCGGTAATTCCGCTTAAAACGATATTCAGGGATGATCCGGTACGCATGCTCAGGGCGGTAAAATACGCTGCTACCACCGGCTGTTCCATTCCCTTCAGGCTTGGCCGCGCCATCCGCCGCCATGCACAGCTGCTTGGACCGGTATCTCCCTCGCGCCTGACCGAAGAGCTGGTAAAGATCATCTCAAGCGGTCATTCACGCGATATTGTAAACATGGCATTAAAATATGACCTCTTCATGTATCTGCAACCGGCGGCAGCCAGCCTGATTGACGGCAACCCCGCCTTCGCGCAGGCCTATGAACACAGTCTTGCACGGCTGGATGAACTGCATCCGGCAGGTGAGCATGACAACCTTGGCCGCAGGCTTGTATATCTGATAACTGATCTGGTTCAGCGCATTACCGACTTCAAGGGTCATCCGGTGGATGTGTACAATGAGGTGTACCGGGAATGCCGCCGCTTTATCATGCCCATGAATCCGCCCCGTGTAGCCCTCGAGTTTGCGGTCAGATACTGTCTTAAAGAAGGCGGATTAAACCTTAAAAAGGGGCGGGGCAGGCTGGAAGGGGAACGGCCGCGCGGTGAAGCTCATGATTCCGCAGATACAGTACCTCGCAAACGCCGCCGCAGGCGAAGAGGTCCCCGTACCCCGGCTGCAGGCACCGACAGCTGACCGTTCGTCCGGACCCTTGTGCCCCGACACCTGTATTGGTCGACCTCCAAAAAAATTCAGTTCTTTGAGGTCTCGTCAGGAAGGTTTTTTAAAAGGGTATCCGCCCGTTCTGCATACCGTGCAGGATTCAGCGAGCGTGCAGTTTCAAGAAGGGGCCGGGCTTCGGCCCAGCGGCGGTCCGCCCATGCAGAAAGCGCCAGCGCCCAGTTAACAGTAGCCGGATCGGCGCCGTACTGAAGAGCCTGCCGGTACCAGACATCCGCCGTGGAGTAGTCCTTTTCCGCATAGGCAACAAGACCAAGATAATAATTTAAAAGGGGATCTCTGGCTGAACGTATACTTGCCTTCATAAGGGTAGTACGGGCAAGGGGATAGTTTCCGGCATTGTAGGCAGCGACCCCGGCCTGCATAAGCTCATTAAAGGTCTGCTGCTCTGCAAGCCAGCGTGAAAATGCTGCATCAGCTTCAGCTTCATCAAGCTGTCTGAGGATGCGGCCCGCTATGCGGTTTGTGTTTGTTTCCTGTGAATCCCGGTTCCAGGCGGCTCCGGTTTCCAGAAGGGCAAGAGCCTCCCATAACCTGCGCTGCCACAGAGGATCCTCGGACTGCATCAAAAAGGCGGTAAAGGCCCAGGCCTGGGGATACAGGCGCGCCGGTTCAAAGCTGCCGGTACGGGCTTCCAGGATGCGGCGCATACCCAGTGTACGCCCGGGATCTGTATTCAGCCGCTTGGCGCTTTCCAGCCAGGCTGTACCCTCAGGCTGTACTACAATACCGGAGGCACTGTCCCAGCGGGTTGTTTCAAACCATGCCTGAAAACCGTCACGGATCCACAGGGGCGGTTCGGCAACATGGCTGTACAGATACTGCTGAAAAAGCTGACGGATAAAGGAAGGACCGCTGAAAGGCATTTCTGATGATTCAAAGGGTGCATTTACAAACAGTACCAGTTCGGACAGATCAGGACGGCTGTAGCGCAAAAAAATGTAGTCATCCCGTGATTCTCCGATGCGCCCTGCAAGATAGGCATCATAGGCCGCTTTGCTCTCCAGTATCCGCACAGTATTTGCGGTACGGTTGGGATCAGGATTAAAGCGGAACACAGTATTAAAATGCTCGCGGATAGCGTTACAGGCCCGTGCAACCTCTTCGGGCCGGTTAAATGAATCAGGATAGTAAATGGTATAATGCCCGGAAACCAGGGCTTTTTCGGCTCCGGCAGCGAAGAGCGCCAGTGAAATCAGAACAACTGCAATTACTTTTCTTTTCATGATATCCCTCTTTCAAACAAGTACAGTTATTGCCTGGTGATCTTGTCAATTACAATATGCACGTCTTCCAGCAAAATTCCGGTAAAGCGCTCTATGTTTTCTACAATGTATTTCTGCATTTTATAAATCTTCCCGGTGAGCTGGGTACCGAACGGCACGTCGATCACAATGACCAGCTTGTACCCGCGAGAATCTGTTTTGACGGTCAGTTTCTTTATATGAATATCCTCGTCAAACTCACCTACACAGTGAATAACCATCTGGCTTAAGGCCGCTTCGGATATGGTAACACGTCCGGTTTTGGAAAATTCGGGACGCACCACAGATTTTTCAAATACCTTTGAAGGCGGACCGCCGGGCAAGGGAGTGTTTTTTCGTTTTAAAAGCACACGCACGCGGTCATAGAATATTTGGGGATAATTGCGCTGCACTTCGATGGATGGAACGGGGATTACATGTTTTCCTTCAACACGGCGGGAGCGGATAGCCTTTTCGATCTCTTCCTGTGTAGCGATATCCTCAATACGTATAATCTTGAAGGGCTGCGGCAACTGAAGCCGTGCCGAAATCCGGTTTACCATTTTTTCTGATGTGCCAAGGATAAGTATTTTTTTATACGCTCCGGTCTGTAAAACACGGGCAATTTCATCGCGATGTGCTTTTTCGTCAAACAGGGCCACGCGAACGGCGGCCAAAAAGGTCGATTCGCGCTTTGCCGAATGTCCGGCGAGGATCTTGTCATCCCGTATCAAAAGGCCATCATCGATTATCAGGTCAATTCCGTACTTCTGCGCAAGAAGCTTGGCGCGGAAACTCTTTCCGGTACCGCTTTCTCCGACCAGAGCGTACACCTTGATGCCTTTGAAGAACCAGTACAGGTCGCTCAAATTCGTCATGCTTGTTTCAGTATACGTGGCCGGTATCTATTGTGGCAAGCACATCTTGTCCGAATTCGTCACTTATAAAACGGATAAGGGCATGAGGCAGGGGAGCCTCCACTGAATCAGGCAGGGGCAACTCCGGATGAGCGGGGAATCGCAGCTGCCATGCATGCAAGTAATACCTGCTTCCAGCGCTTCCAGGGTTATACTGACGGTCGCCGAACAGGGGCAGGCCGTGAGCTGCACTCTGTTTTCTGATCTGGTGTTTACGGCCTGTCAAAATTCGGTACTGGAACAAAGTGACAGGGGTTTTACCAAGCACTGCACGGGCAACCGGAATAACCGCTGTATGTGAAAGAATTCCATCCTCATCACGGTCCTGCCAGTCCTCGGGACCGTCAAGACTGCCTTCTGCTATCCCGAGGTAGTATTTTTCCAGCCGGTGTTCAGCAAGGGCAGAAGAAAACCAGCGGGCTCCCCTGAGACTGACTGAATAACAAACAACACCGGTAGTCTGCATATCCAGCCGGTGAAGAGGTCCGGGCCTGAATGACAATGATGTTTCAGTTTTCACAAGTGGTAAAACAAGGGGTGTCAGGTCGTTCCGCCCCTGAATCGAGTATCCGGCAGGTTTATTTATAAAAAGAAGATCGGGTGTATGAAGAATGACAGAAAAGGGCTGTGTTCCCGGTTCCGGGCCGCGTACCGGTGGCTGAGCCGTTTTATTGTGCGCAGGTAACAGCATATCTACAATCTGAATACCGTCCCCGCTCTGTATCAGATCGGACTGTACTGCCTTTTTACCGTTCAGGCGGATATCTCCTCGCCGCAAGCCCCGGTAAATGACAGAAAGGGGGAGATCGGGAAGCAGTCTTTTAAGCACGCGGTCAAGGCGCCGGCCATCATCATCGGCAGCTGCGGTAAACTCTGTACGTTTCATTGAATATCAGTATACCGTGTTTCGCCACTTGACAAAAGCAGGCTTTTACAGGCAATACTGGGTGTGATGAATTCAGTTGCAGCACAACAGGTTTCTTTGCTGATCACCAATCCGATTTTTCTCTCCGCTGTATTCAGCTGGATTATAAGTCAGCTGGTTAAAACTGTAATTACCCTTATTACCCATCCCATACGTTCCGTCAAAGAGCTTGTAGAATTATTGCTGTGGAAAACAGGGGGCATGCCATCCAGTCATTCGGCCCTGGTAGCTTCAATCAGTACATCCATCGGCTTCCGCAACGGTATAACCTCGGATCTTTTTATTTTTTCCTGCTGTTTTGCCCTTGTAGTCATCCGCGATGCTGTCGGTGTGCGCCGCTCAAGCGGTTTGCAGGCAAAGGCTCTTAATGAACTTGGTCAGCGTGTAAGCACAAAAATCAAATATCAATTCAAACCGGTCAAGGAAATCCAGGGACACCGTCCTATGGAGGTTCTTGTTGGTATACTGCTTGGTTTTTTTATCGGTGTAGCATTCTCGACCTTATAGGCTCCGGGTCGACATGAAACGAATACCGGTTATCATTGCCCTGGCCCTTGTTGCAACCTCCCTTATTATTATAAGCGTATTCCGAACCGGCGAAACCTCTGAAATTTGGCCAGGCTTTCGGGTTCTTGTAACCGGAGATTCAGTCCCGGAAGACAGAATTCTTGACGCCCTGACCCGGGCCGGTCTGGACAAGGTTGCTGCACAGACTACTACGCGTTTCCCTCAACCTGAGGATATGCCCCTGTTCTATCCCTCTGAAAGAACCTTTCTTTCCGGCCTTGCTTCCTGGTTTCATGATCCTGTTCAGGGGCTGCGTTTTTTATATCTGAAAGACAGCGTGCAACTGGAAGCACGGACGCAAAAAGCCTTTGAACAGATTGATGTTAACTGGATACTGGAAGACAGCAGCTCGTTTTCAACCTTGCCGGCAGTCCTGTCGGCAATCTTGTGCCTTGTCCAGCTCATCGTTTTACGAAAGCGTCTTCTTGTTTTCGTTACATCAATTCCGTTTATTATTGTAAGCCTTGCATCACCGACTGTTCCTGTTCTTGCAAGTTCATTGCTGCTCATTCATTGTACAGCCCATGCTGTTCAAATCTGGGACTGCGGCAATTTTGATGTTCCTGTACGTCAACGGCTCCAGAATATGGTATGCCGGCCGTCCCTGATCCTCCTTGCAGGTTCAGGCATTTTTATTTCGGCGTTTTCCGGAATCTTGTCCCTGATTTCTTCATTTACTGCTTTTGTGATGGCTGTATCTACAGCTTTTTTATATGAAACCGCAGCCGAACACCTGCGAATCATTCAATCACAAAAAAGAATACGCCCCGATTTTCGTCCGGTACCAATCGGATCGCTGTGGAAGAAACGTAGAATTACCCAGCAAAAACAGCTGTTTCTGGCCCTGATTCCACCACTCCTGGGCCCTTTTTTTCTTGTTGCCCCCTTCCTGCAGGGGGCTTCATCCGGTACAAGTTCCCTGAACGGCTTGAGCATCCCATCCCCATCAGGGTATACTGCTGATCCTGGTTTTTCGGCTGCTTCCTTCCGGTTTCATCGGGACACCAGAGAGCCCCGGGGTGTTACAGACCTGAGTGATTATGTGTACCTGAGCTGGGACCGGCAGGGATTTCCGTACCGTGCAGTACTGACCGACGCCGAAGATCCGGCTCCCGGTTCTTCTATCAGCTACACAGATTACCGGAGTACTGATACAGGCGGTCTTGAACCGGTTGAAATTACTGTAGAAATCTTTAATGATGATTTTGTAACGAGGGTTCTTGATGATCCCCGGCTGCCCCTGCTGTTCACCATGATGAAAAAACAGGGACGCTTCATGTCTGCGGGACTTCAGCCTGCCATACCGGGAACAGCACAGGCCCCCGATGCACTTTGCCTGCTGGCAGTTCTGCTGCCCCTTGGAAGTGCTCTGATAAGGATGAAAAAATGATGCGAATGTGCACTTTTCAAAGAGGTTTTACAGCATTCACCTGGAGAAGTCCTCACTTTGGCCGGGATGTTCATGCATGTATCCCTCCTGTAACCCTGGTTCCGCTGAGCCAGGGGAACGGACTTCAGGCTGTTCCGGTTGTTCATTCCGGTGAACGGGTACGTGAAGGACAGCTGATAGGACGGGGAACAAACGAAAATCCTGTTCATGTACATGCACCCATACCCGGAATGCTTCGTGAATACCGCACGGTATCCCTGCCGGACGGTACTTTGGGACAGGCAGCAGTTATAGAATTATCCGGCTCCTTTGATATTCTCGGACGCCCGGAACACACTATTCCCTGGAAACATACACCTGAATCCGAACTTATTCGACTGCTGGAAGAAAAAGGTGTTGTAAACACCTTCCAGACATGCGGTCCGCTTGGTGCCCAGGTCAGGGAACTCAAACGGGTCCCGCGGCGAACAGTTGCCCTGCGCATGTATGATGCTGATCCTACGGTAAACACCGGTTCCTGGCTTACGGTTCATCACCGCCGGGAAGTATTGGAAGGATTCGCAATCCTCGCAAAGGCTATAGACAGTCCCCAGGTGGTTTTTTATACAACAGAAAAAAAAGCCGCCGTTATTTCAGAAACAGAAAAAAAAGAGCTTTTTGGAGACCGTACGATACGAAGCATACGAATGCCCCTGCACTATCCAAACGGCTCGGAGAGACAGCTTCTGCCACGGCTTGATCACCGGGACCGGGTGCTTATTGTTGATCCGATGACAGCTGTTGCAGTATTTGAAACCGTTGTCCGGAATCGCCCCCTCATTACCCGCTATATAACAGTTACAGGTACTGCCCTGAAGCATCCGCAGGTACTAAAAGCCCGTATAGGTACCCCTGTTGGTGACCTTATAGAAGAATGCGGTGGCTTTTCAAGCGAACCATCCCGCATTGTTGTAAACGGATTAATGACCGGAACGGCAATTTACGATCTGGATACTCCCGTCACAAAATATACGGAATCAATACATATCGTAGACAGGGATGTCTGTCCGTCTTACGAGGTAACAAACTGTATTCATTGCGGCCTGTGTCTCGA
>CAZXJV010000024.1:0-32521 GCA_964641135.1 uncultured Treponema sp.
AGCCTGTTAGTCTGCAACCTGCTAGTTGTAATTCACATAGTATCCCGAAAATTCAAGAACAGCGTTCGCTTCAAGCCCTGCCGGCACGTCGAATACCAGCTCCACTTGATCGCCTTTTTCCAGAACCAGATAGTTTGTATCCTGTTCGCGCAGGTTTGCCGGATGGTTCCGTGCGTAGATTCTGCGCCCGCCTGCCGTGAGCCACACGCTGTCCAGATAAGTGGTTTCAAACAGGTCTTCGGTAATCTTTATACGCAGCTGTCCGCTGCGGATCAGGTGTGGAGGCACTGGAGTGCTGTCCGTTCCTGAAAAAAAGCGTGAAGAGTTCGCACCGATAATCTCACCGATGAGCTGCCAGGATGAACCGTCGTGTATGTGCAGGTGGGGGCAGGCACGGCCGCCCTCGGGTCTGAGAAATTGTTCATTGCTGTAGTTGCCGGTTTCTCCTGTTGTCATATCGATCCACAGAAATACAGTACCGTCATACCATTCAGAAGGCTGATTTTCCCATAATTCAAACAGCAGACGGGGTCTGTTTTGACTATAGTAGGGGATACCTCCTCCAAACATCCATCCCGGCAGAACAGCCAGGGTCCGGTTCCTGGAGGTTTTTGTGTTAAAAGACAGTATTGTAGTTGTATATCTGTTTTCCCTGTCTCGATCCGTACGGGAATAAAGCAGATCTCCGGTTGCCGGATGTATTGATAAAAGTCTCATTTTATCCTCAGCGTAGTCCTCGACAATCTGAGTTTTGCCGCTGGTACGGTCAAGATGCACCAGCGACCATCGTTCGCCTTCATCGGTGAATGAATAAAAGTTAAGGTAGCAGCTGAGGGCTGCCGGGTCAAACATAACAGATTCGAGGTCTGCTCCCTGTACCGGAAAAAGTTTGTGTGTGTTGGTTCTCAGGCTTTTCCAGTGTGCGTAGCTGGTTCCTTCCATGTAGACGACTTCCTGATCAGCAGACCAGGGGTGGGCCGCAAAACCGTCGACATCCTCGGCTACCAGGCTTGTTGTTCCGGTGCTCACATCATAACGGATCAGTTTTTTTTCTGCGGTGATTGCAAGCACTTCGTTATTGTTAAGCCATTGCAGTTTTGTATGAATCTTCCAGTCTGCACCATCAAAGGTGAAAGGCAGAATATGGGTTTTACCGTCAGTATCAACCGCGGCAAGGCGGCTGGTGCCCAGAGTCAACAACAGGCGGTTTGCATCGGGAGCTACACTTGCTATCCACATATTGTCGTTATGTGCATGGATGAAAGCACGATCCCCGGTTGCTCCATCTACAAGATACAGGATGGTCGAATCAACGTGCCCGGTGTCACTCAAGTCATAGTCCTCAAACCGGGCGGAGCGTACCCAGATCATGTTTTCCTGCTCTGAAAAAACTGGCTGAAAAATCTTTGAAAAATAGTTCTGCAGGTTGTGGGGGAGCTGTATTGGGCGGCCATCGATGTTGAAATGCACAAGCTGCGCCACCGGCGTTTTTGTAAATGTTACATATATAGTGCCGGGTTTTTCGATCGCCCTGTTTCCGGGACGGTAACCGAAGGGAAAGGTGCCGGAAAGGGCTTGTCTTCTAGGCGGAAGGGGCGCAGATGCTTCGCGCAGCAGAGGTGCAAGGGTTGATTCATACGAGTGCATCCATTCTATTGCCGTTATGTTGGGTTTACCGCCCGGTTTGAAACCGGCAGGCGGCACTGCGCTTTGAAACCGCAAGGTGTTGTTAACCAGTATACTGATAGCCTTGTGTTCCGGATCGGCCTGTGCAAGATACAGGTCAATGTAATCAAGATGTGTTCTTCCAAGCATATCCCGCAGCCACAGATTTGAGCCGTTATTGATCAGGTAGTTTACAAGATCGGCATTGCCGGATTTGATGGCAAGCATGACAGGCGTTTGTCCCCACAGATTTCGTACGTTAAGCGAGGGCGCTGATCTTTCCTTGAAGGGATCATTCCATGGGGTGTTGCTTTTTGGCGGAAGGCTTTTTTTATGCTCAGAATTTATCAAAGTCTCAATGCTTATGGGGATGCCTTTTTGTGCAGTGTTATTCAGCACCAGCTGATGTAAGAGCGTATTCCCGAACAACAGAAGAGTGCCCGGTGTTTCAGCAATCGTGCTGTCATCAGCGGGAATCTTCTGTTCTTCATGCATTTCGAGCGGCCCTATGCGCACAAACCATGACTCTTCTTTTGAAGAAGTAATTCTCATCACGTTGTTGCGTATTACAATCCGGCTTGAATCATCGTAGGCAACAGAGTCAGACCAGGGACTGTCGGACAGATCCGTTTCAGGCGTCATTAAAAAAGATCCTCCGGCATCAAAAGGCAGCTCGGGCGAGTCATTCTTGCCCGGTATTTTTTGTTCAAATACCGTTTGCCAGGGTAGCCATCGGCCGAAGGAATCGGCAGGGTCTGTTTCAAAAAAATTGTCAAAATCGTCCTTATCGAGTACAAGATACGGATCGGCTTGTATTTCGCTGATTGTATGACCCTTGTCCAAAACGCGCACTATCTGCATCCACAGTTCCCCGCCTGTCAATGGTTCATCGGATCTAAACCGCTCATTGGGTATGGGTACCGGTTGCTGTTCTGCACTGGCTTCTGCATGGACGTCCCTGGCAGGTTGAGTTGTTCTGTCACTTTTAGTGTCTGTGCAGCTCAAGATCGAGACTGCAGCTAAAATAAAAACGGCTGAAAAAAGTATCGGGTTGTTAATCCGGCAATAAGGCCGGATATGGTTTTTTTGTGCCATGCTATTCTCCAAAATCAATCAGTGTGTCTTTTGCATTACCGGGGGCTTTCGTAGTAGCCGTTAAATTCCAGTACTGCGTTTTTTTCTGAGCCGGCCGGTACATCGAAAACAAGCTCTACTTGATCGCCTTTTTCAAGTATCAGATAGTCTTCGTCATTTTCACGAAGAGGTGCCGGATGGTTCCGTGCGTAAATTCTGCGTCCGCCCGCAGTGAGCCGCACGCTGTCCAGAAAGGTCCGTTCAAGGAGGTCCTCGGTGATTTTTATACGCAGCTGTCCGTTGCGGATCAGGTGCGGAGGAACCGCTAGTGTGTCGCTTCCCTGGCGGTTGCTCGATGTATTTCTTCCTGTTATTTCACGGATGAGCTGCCAGTCTGAGCCGTCATGGATATGCAGGTGGGGACAGGCGCGGGGAGGAGCGGGATACAGACGCCATTGAGTGCTGTAATTGGAAACAGTGCCGGAATCCAGGTCTACAGAAACAAAGGTGTCAGTCCAGACATCATCGTACTCGAACATAGCCAGAAGGAGTTTTGAATGAAGGGTAATGGCTGAAGGATTTACCCAGTATTCAAGGTATCCGGGAACGGCAGCAATAGTTTGAACCGTAGCGCCTCTGTGTGAAACAGCTTTGATGAGCGTTTGTTCATGATTTTCGGCTTGATCGGGAATTACTGCTGTTATGATCTCCTGCCGGTTCTGGTTAAATGCAATAAGGGATATATACCGTGCTGATCCAACATCGATAACTGACAGGTCCTTATTGTTCCATTCCAGCTTGACGAGTGTCTTTTTTTCTTCTCCCGGTTTTTTCAGTACCAGATACACCGGCGAGAAGGGTTGCGAGCTGAACAGAAAATCATCCAACAGCGAGCCGGCTTGAAGCTTCCAGGTTTGTGATGCTTTGGTGGCGAGTGTTGCCCAGGCAAGCAGTCCGTCACGTGTGATGTATATAAGGTCATGATTCGGTGACCAGGGTTGTACTGCGAAGCCGGTAACATCCTTCGCTATCGGTATGCTGTTGCCGCGGGTTACATCGTAACGGATCAACTCTTCCTGATCTGTAATAAACAGAATTTCGTCATTGTTCAGCCAGCGGGGCTTTGCTGTTATTTCGTAGTTATCGTTGTTAATCCTGTGCGGAATGACGTGGGTAATACCGGCCATGTCTACGGCAGCCAAAGATGACTCGTTATAGGTTATTATCAGACGGGATTTATCCGGTGAGACGGCACTGATTCTGAACGGGTCGTTGTGACTGTGAAGCAGACGCCAGGTTTTATCTACTGCATGTGCCAGATACAGGAAGGTTGACCGTTCACCAAAATCGGAATGATCGGTTCCAAGGTAGGTGCCGCTGAGAATCCAGACGAGGGTATCGGAAACAGCGGGAGCACTATTGAATATCTTGCTGCTGAATGCGTCGAGAGGCAGGGGCAGGACCACCGGCCGGGTTTGCGGGTCAAACCGGACAAGTCCATACGTTCCCAGTGCAGTCGTCGCTGAAAAGAAACCTGTTGCGGCGCTGTAATGGTTTTCATAGGTGCTGCTATAGCCTGCAGGAATTGTTTTGGGTGCCGGCCCGGTTCTGGGAGGCAGAAAAGGTGTTTTTGTTTTTTCAAGGCCGCTCAGTGACGAGATCGCAACCGGCAGATCCCATTGCCCGACCCTGAAATCTGCCTTGCCGCCGGGGACATAGTTTTCAGGCGGCGGAGCAGACTGAAATGCAAGGGCTTCAAGAAGGATAGCCTGTATTTCCTCCCTGGCGTTTCCTGCGTATAAATCGGCAAACTCAAGTATAGAATTGCCGAAGAGGTCACTTATCCACGGGTTTGCTCCCAGCTGGATCAAAAAATGTACAAGGTCGGGATTTCCTGTTTGAATGGCAGAAAGAAGGGGAGAAAACCCGAGGGTGTTGCGGGTGCTTACTGAATCACCGTTCCCCAGTGCTTCAAGAACAGCTTCGGGAATTCCGTTCTTTGCGGGGTTGCTGATGATGGCACGATTGAGCGGCGAATTTCGCAAGTAGTAGCTGTCTTCTCCGTCGCCAAGACGCACGAGCCAGCGGGTTTCTTCTTCATACTGTAATCGCAGCAGATCCCCTTTCAGGTGCGCACGGGCGGGTTCGAGCCGGTCTTGAATAATCGAACTCATGGCTCTGGAACCGACATAGGGCTGCCTTCCTCCCGACTGCACATCGATCCATGAGATACGGGGATCATTTTCTTTTGGACCCGATCCTGGAACAAAAACTTCCTGCCAGGTTGCCCAGGACCCTTCTATCAGAAGCGGGTCGGCCGGGCTAAGGGAATCGAAAAGAGGGCCGAAGACGCTGTCCGGATCTTCATAAACAGCGGCAGGTGAAAATCCATTATCCACTGCAGACAGGACCAGCTGCCACAGGTGATCGTTCAGGGGACTGTCATGACGGAATTGATTTTTGTTGTACAGGGGACCGGATTGAGTCTCTTCTCGAGGCCCTGATTCCGGTTTTGCAGATGGGGTTTTGGTATTGCCGCAGGAGGCAACCGGCAGTGTGCAGAGGATGAGGACTATAAGGACGGGAAGGCCGGCAAACAGGCGGATAAATCGGCTTGATTGTGGTTTCATGAGTGTACTGTTCCTTTTTGCATTAGTTTTTTAAGGTACCCGCAAGACTTACAAAACCTGAGATTAGCATGATAACAGATGGATTGAGAAGCCGGAGCGTGATGCGCGCCGTTGTTCAGTTGATTTTTCGTCCTCCGTGCGTCATACTGTTTTTTCATAAGGGGAAATCATGAAGACCGTGTTTGTTCGATTGCTGAGTGCGCTTGCCGCCCTTACTGTGTTTTTTATTGTTGCCGGTTGTTCAGATCCTTCGGACATTTCGGTCAGGATCGACTCGCCTTTGCGGGTTGGCGTGGGCGAGCAGTTCGAGGTGCGGGCTCTTATTGCAAATGAATCCAGGAAGGATCAGAAGCTGGTTGATGTGGATATTTCCAGTTCCTGGCTTGACGGTCTGGTTGTTATGTATACCGATCCTCCTTTTACAAGCGCCAGCTATTTAAAGATAGGGGATGAGTGGTCGTACTCGTTCGATAAAACTATACCGGCTGAGGGTATTCTTGAGCTCACCCTGTATTGCGAGGCGCTGTATCCGGGAGACTGGGCAGGCGAGGCGGATTTTTGCATCAACACCTCGTTTAACTTTCTGACCCAGCCGCTGCGGACTATTATTTCAGAATGAAAGCGTATACAAACTATTCGACTATCCTGCGGGTCCTGCTTTTTTCGTCCCTGCTTTTTGCAGCCTTTCTTCCCTGTTTTGCCCAGCCCGCCCCGGCGCCGCAACCCGGGCCTGCAGCAGGGCGTGTTCTGCTCGGTGCTCCTCAAAGCGGAACACGCGGCGGGGTGCTGTTTTATACACTGCACAGGATACAGGCATTGATGGCGGCGCCGCGCAGTGCGTCCGGCATTCTCCTGCTGGCGGGAATTGCTGTTTTATATGGAATATTTCATGCACTTGGACCGGGTCACCAAAAAACTCTGGTGTCCGGTTATTTGCTGGCTGAAGGAGGCGGTATTCTGTCCGCTATCCGGGCTGCTGCTGTCGCCGCCGCCAGTCATGCCCTTTCCGTAACTGTTCTGTTTCTGGTCCTGTTTCTGCTGGATGCCGGGCTTACCGGTCTCCGATTGCGCAATGCCGGGGCGGTAATGACCCGTATCAGCGGGGGAATCCTGCTTGCTCTTGCCCTGTTTTTGCTTGTTAACCGTTTATTGGCGGCAGTACGGGCCTGGAAAAACCGCGATGCGGGGAAGGTCTCCTGTTCCTGCGGCTGTTCCGCCCATCACAAACGGCGATCTGTGCCCTTGCTGATTATCGGCAGTCTGACTCCCTGCCCGGGTGCAGCAATTCTGCTTTTATACGGGGTGCGCGGCGGCAATTTTCCGGCCGGTCTTGCGGCTATTGCCGGTATGTCGGCCGGTATGTGGATAACCCTTATGGCGGTTGGATTGCTGACCGTAGGCTTGCGTACAGCCGGAAGCGCCGGTCTTGCACACAGCTCCTTCTGGACACCGGAACGTCTGCACACTACGGTCGGGCTGGCCGGAAGTGTGCTGGTTACGGTGTTCGCCTTTTCATTGCTTTTCCAAGCTGCTGGATGATGCGTTTCCACAGAGACAACCTGCCTGCAGGTTTTGCCTCCGGACCGGCTGCCTTTTCGGTGTATCCCTTTCCGGGCTGTCCGAGGAGCGGTTGAACCCGTGCACGGATAAAAAGGTGATCCGAGGGCAGCATGTCACGCTGGGCGCGGTTAAGGGGGATTTCACCTTCCAGAACGGCCGCGTCCAGGATTTCCAGATCATTTGAACACAGAATGTAATCCAGCTGGGTAAAGTGCGGTTCCTTGCCAAAGTGATAATGAGTACGGCGGCTGTCATGCGGAATACCCATCTCTTCAAGCACATCCCGGAAGGGCAGGTCCAAAAGGGGCTGGAATTCAAACTGGTGCTGACCGGGGATCAGGATGCCGTTAAAATCACCAAGGATAACGCATTTACGGTGCGGCACCATGGCCGCAAGACGCTGAACCTCGCGTACCCGCTGGCCGATGCCGTGATCGCTTCCCAGCTGACTTTTAAGGTGTACTACAAATACAGTCAGTCCCGCTGCAGCCGGACCCAGTTCCAGGCGCAGCAGGTTCCGGGAAAAGTTCGAACCGGCACTGCGCGCCCGTGCCCCGGGAAAGCGCCCCTTCTTGAGAAGGGCGCCAACAAAAATTCCGCGCCGTGAATTTTCCTCGTGTAAAAAACAGTGATACCGGTCATGCAGATACAGGCGATTGAATGTTGCCAGGGTTTCCATTCCGCCAACCTCGCACAGGCCAACCAGATCGAAATCCTGCTCCAGAATAATGCGGGCAATCTCGGCTATTTTTGACCGTTCCTTGTTAGGATTGAAGATTGAGCGGTTCATTGCAAGATAGCTTTCGCTGTCCAGTTTTTCCAGCTGCACGCGGTCAAGCCGGGGGTCTATTAAAAGATAAAAGTTTTCAGCATTGAAGCCGGCAAGGTGTACCGGCCCGGCTGTATTGCCGCCCGCTTTCATCAGCTGAGGCTCCGGGGCGCGGGCAGTTCTTTGTTGCTCATGGATGCATTGTGCCGGATTCAATCAGGGCGGGCAAGCCCTGCGGCTTGCCCCGGTTCCGCCCTTGTTCTGCCCTTCAACTGCTATCAATATTGTTGGTATTTTCAGTTTTCTGTTATTTCCGGAGTAAAAATCTGCATTGCCAATAAAAAAAAGCGCCGGTCCAGGATTTTACGGCCTGTACCGGCGCTTTCTTTGTTGTTAACGGCCCCTTAGTGCATGGAAGGGAGTTCCGTCGGTATTCTCAATCGTTCGAACAGCCTGTCCGCGCCGGTATACTACATAGTAAAAATCAACACGGGTGCCTGGCGGAAGGCTGGCGATGTTCATAAGGTGTGTGTAAAGCCTTCCGCGCCGGTCCAACTTGATCTCGCGGAAATCGGTATCCTGTCCCTGAACACGAAGGCGGACACTCACCTCATGCTGGCCGATAGCTCCTTTAAGGGTAACCTGGAAGGGTATCGTGTTTCGAGGGGTTTCCGGCCCCCGATAGAAGGACTCAGGCTCGGACTCGGGGTCAGCCTGTTGGGGCGGCGGGGCAGGTTGTTCCGGCGGCGCTACCGGCTGCGCCGGAGGTGCCGGCGGAGTTACCGGGGGTGCTGGCGGTGTTGCCGGGGGTGCTGGCGGTGTTGCCGGGGGTGCTGGCGGTGTTGCAGGAGGTGCAGGCGGTGTTACCGGAGGTGCCGGCGGAGTTACCGGGGGTGCTGGCGGTGTTGCCGGGGGTGCAGGCGGTGTTGCCGGGGGTGCCGGCGGCGTTGCCGGGGGTGCCGGCGGCGCGGCTCCGGGCAGCAGGATTGCTGCAGTAAAGTGACCGCTGGCCGGAATGCTGACCGGCAGGTCGCCAAAGCGGGGGTCACGGATCACTGCGGTTATACGATAGCCGGATTCACCTGCCCTTATCAGTGCTGCAGGAATAGCGGCATGCCACTGGAGATTGTCCCTGATAAAGGCAACAGGGCCGGGCAGGGGACGGGTGCCGCTGCCTTCTGCTGTGACTGAAACAATCTGAAGTGCAGGGTCTGTGACTCCGACAGTGAGGGCCAGCGGTTGTCCTTCGACAGCCCCGGCAGGAGGCTGATGAGTCAGTTTCTGCCGCAGATTCTGAATAGTTGCCGCAGCAAGGGCTTCCTTGTTTTGATAGGTTATGCTTAAAAGCCGGTCAGCCGGATGGGTTCCCGAGACAGGACCTGTAGGACCGAAGCTGTCGGTATAGCGGAAGCTATATTGTAAAAAACCCTCTTCCAGATTCTGAACGGGTATCTGAACACGGAAGATTCCGGCTGCGGTTTCTGTCATGGCAATCTGCCGTACCTCCCGATTCCGGTGAAGCTGAAGAATAACCTGACGCGGGCCCAGAGAGTAGCGGGAAGCCAGCGGTGAGTAATTCAGCCGTGCTTCCACAACCGGTTCTTCCAGCCAGGTGCCGCGAACAGGTCCTGAATGAGTTAATGCGCTGCGGAAATCCTGTTCAAGGCGGTTTTTCAGTGCTGCCTGATCAAGAATTGGCACACTGCGCGGCTGGGAAGGCCATTGCAGCGTGAATTCTCCGTACTCAGGATCGGTAAATTGTACCAGCCATTGGTATGAAAGGGATGTGCCGGCAAGCGGAGCGGGCAGATCAACTCCGTACAGGCCCTGTCCCAGTGACCGGGCATCGATTGTCTGACGGCCTAGAGCAGTCTGAACCGTGGTCTGAATCGAATTCGGATTGCGGTTTCCTGCTACTTTTAGACGGAATTCGGCCGGCAGGTTATAGACAAATTCCTGTGGAGTTCCGCCGTCTGAAAGCCGGGATAGATATTCTCGTTCAGCTCGTGCCCGTGCTTCAGCAAGAGACAGAATCCGGACTGCAACAACCCGTGTTGTTACCTCTTCGCCCCTGGAATTGGTCATTCTGACCTCATATTCAAGGGTTCCGGGCGGCAGCTCGGAGCCGTGAATAACCGCCCGATAGGTTCCCCTCATCGGTGAGCCCTGTTTTTCACGCCAGGGGCCGCCGTTGACCCTGTAACGGAAAAAAACCCGCGGTTCAGCGATGTTTTTATCCCATGCCTGGGCTTCGAGGGTGTACTCGCGTCCTTCTACGGCGTCTTCGAGGGCGGCTGGACGCAGACTGAAGCTTGCACAGCCGGTTGCAATAAGGAGTATTGGAAGCATCAAAAAGGGTATTACGTGATGCTGCTTTCTTGATGAAATGATGTTCATGTGGAAATCCTCCGGAATCAGGGACTGTATGCAAGAAAGTATAGAGCCGCATCCCGGATTTTACAAGACCGGCCGCCAGCCGGTTCTGTTTCCAACAATATTGATAGCAGTATATACGGATTTCATCCTGCCGCCGGTATTTCTTCCGGAAACAGGGCTGTAACCAGCGGGGCTGTAAGACGCGGACGCCTCCATTCAGGTCTGAGTGTGCTTTCCAGGATAAAACGCTCAACAAGATCGGCTGCCCGAGCGGTGTCGTCCCTGCATAACCAGCCGGTATTTTCTGAAGCTGGGCGGTCGCGGTGGGCCTGTAAGGCAGTCTGATATTGTTTTATGCTGTGAATAAACGACGGCAGCCGGTGTGCTAGTTCATGGAAAAAACACCAGTCGCCGCAGCCTGACTCTTTAAGTTTGAATGCGTTCAATTCCTGTTCAAACTGCCCCTGTACTGGAATGACGAAAACCGGTTTCCCGAGGGCAAGGGCTTCGGAGATGCTTTGGTGTCCGGCCGGGGCAATCAGCCCGGCGCATCCGGCAAGGGCGTCTGCATAATTTGCGCGTGAATCAGGGAAAATTCTGAAGCGGTCTTCACCGAGGGCAGACAATACAGGTGCCAGAAATTCCCGGTACAGCGGCTTTTGATAGACCACAAAATAGTCGCCGTCCGTTCGCTCTTTGTTGCGCAGTTCAGCGCGGACAATCGGGCCGATATCTCCATCAAAAAAAGAACAAATGAGTGTTTTGTCTGCATGACCCATCATGTAATTTGAAACGATGGCTGAAAGGAGCCATGAGGGGCTGAACCAGGCGGAACGGGTGACAACTCCGGGATGGTTGAGCTGCAGAACCGGGATGCCGACCAGTTTTGCTGCCCGGCTGGTGAAGGGCTCAAAATCGGACAGCACCATCTGTGTGCCCTCTTCGCGCAGCTCGCGTGCAAGCCGTGTTTGTACTCGGGGTGCGCGTAAAACCAGGGGAATGTTTTTTACTATTGTTTTGAGAATATCAAGTGTAAACCCGTTCTGTTCAAAAGCAAGGTAGGGGATTTCCCGGACGGTGCAGTCCGGAAACAGGTTTCGCAGTTCGCCTGCAAGGTGAGCAGGTGCCCTGAAGGTTATGCGGTGTCGTTCCTTCAGGATTTCAGCAAGCGCCCGCGCGCGTGAAAAGTGTCCGCGTCCCTCTCCGTTGATAGCGATGGTTATATGCATATCACGCCTCCTGACAGAAGTAGTCCTGTTCTGTTTCTTTAACCGATAATCGCTGATTGATATGAATACAGTATGAGAAACCTGCAAAAAAAAGGTTAATGGGTTCCGTGATTGCCCAACAGGGTATTGACAGGCATCGAGTCCACCAGCATCCAGTTAATTCATGGTTTATTAACAATTACCTGACCGGATTTTTACGCAAGAGGGAATATTCTTGCGCATGACATATAACACACATGCTTTGCTTGCAGAGGCTTTGTATCCGGTACTGTGCGAAACCTGGCTGGTGCGTCTGAGCCGTAAACGATTGGTATGGGGTTCAGTCAAACCGGATCGTACCGCACTGTTTGTAACGCATCCGCATTTCTGGAAGCTGTCAAAGAAATTTGTAAAGAAGCGGATCGCCCGGCTGTGCAGTTCATCGCTTGATCCGGATAAAAAAAACAGGGATTTTTGCGAAAAACTCGGTGTTGTTCTGCATTATGTGGCGGATTTTTTTACCTCGGTGCATAATCTTCCCTCAAACCCGTTGCGTGCGCATATCGCGTTTGAAGACAGCCTTCATGAGTTGTTTGTGCACTATGTGACTCCACGGACAATTGAAACCTCGCTGAAACTGGTACTGGGCAGCCGATCTACGATACAAAGTGATCCTGTTGAACTTTTAAGGGAGCTTCATAGCCGCTATGATCCCGTTGCGGCGGAGCCCATGAGCGATGTGCGGGATATTCTTGTGGCAACACTGGCGATAACAGCTGCAATTATGGACCGTGTCTTTCCGGGCCGCCGCACATTAAAGACGCTCATACCCGACGCATTGTTGCGTGCAGAGCATCTTTAGGCCTATACTTCGGTATATGGCTGTTGAAATTCTTCTTTTGGTAGCAGGCGGCATCATGCTTGTCGCCGGTCTGGCAGGTTCTGTTATTCCGGCTGTTCCGGGGCCGCCCCTGGCCTGGGCCGGTTTGTTGGTATCCTCGTTTTCTTCCCGTTCCCATTTACCCCCCTTAACGCTTTTAATCTGTGCGGCTGTTGCTGCGGTAGTGGTTCTTGTTGACACTGTAGCTCCTGTATGGTTTACCAGCCGGTTCGGGGGTACGAAAAGCGGTTTATGGGGCTCAACGGCAGGTCTGGTAGTCGGGCTTTTTTTCGGCATACCCGGAATTTTGATCGGACCATTTCTTGGTGCTCTGGTCGGCGAGCTGATTCATGATCGTGAGGACGCAAACAGGGCCTTGAAGTCGGCTTGTGCCGCTTTTGGCGGGTTTATTGTTGGTACCGGATTGAAACTGATAACCGTGATTGTGTTTATCCGGTTTTTTGTCGCTTCTTTATTGTAAGGTGAGGGTTACACGCCTGATGCAGGGAGGTATGGAAGATGGGTCTTGATTTTATTCCGCTTGATTGTGCATGGCTTGATCAGGCTGTATCTCTGCTGGAAGTAGCCTATATAAATGAGCGGCACAGTGTTCCGGCTTTGCCTGAATGCGGGCCTGCTTTAGCGCTGCATGAATTGACCGATGCCTTGCTGCGCGGCGGGCGCGGGGTAATGGCAGTGGAAAACGGGCGTCTTGCTGGATATCTCGGCGCCTGGCCGGTTGATTCCCTGTTCGGTCCGGTCGGCGGGTCATACAGTCCCTTGTGCGGCCATGGGGTAAACGGTCATCAGGGACCTGCTTTTTACTGGGAACTGTACCGCAGGGCTGCCCGTGAGTGGGTTGCCGACCGGCGCTTCTCGCATGCGGTCACCCTTTTTGCTCATGATACTGCATCCATTGAACAATGGTTCCGTCTTGGTTTTGGTATGCGCTGTGTAGACGGAATCAGGCCGACTGCCCTGGTTCAACAGCGTCCTGTTGGTGCTGAAATCCGCAAGGTCTCTGATGATTTGATTGATGATCTTTCCGCCCTGCACAGACGCAATAATGTGTACTTCCGTGAATCACCGCTTTTTATGCCGACTGCTGATGAAGATCCTCTTGCGGAACTTGCTTCATGGCTGCGCGAGCCGAATCACCATGAATGGGTTGCCCTGAAAGCAGGGCGACCCGTAGCTCTTATGCGTTTGCGTCCGGCGGGAGAATCCTTTGTATCCCACCATTTAACTGTCATGAATGTCTGCGGCGCTTTTGTCGAGGAGTCAGAACGCGGTTCAGGATTGGGGCTTGCCCTTTTAAATGCGGTTCAATCCTGGATGCTGGAAAACAAGTACCCCCTGTGCGGGGTTGATTACGAATATTTCAATCCGCTCGGGACGGCCTTTTGGAGCAAGTATTTTGTTCCGTATACCTACAGCCTTGCCCGGCGGATTGATGAACGTATTGCTGCTTATTGACCAGAGCCGCTGACAGCCTCGCGGAGGGTTCTGTTGCGAATCATAAAATAGTTCGGTTTGCTTCCATCAAGATCGTCATCGCCGGACAGGAGGCGGTATGGACGCACCAGGCCCCATTCTGCCGGGATATCAACGTCCCATCCAGGGCTTGATCCGTCTCCGGTGTCGATGCCCATGGTAACATCCTTCTTTGCCCAGCTTTCCAGCATTGTTCTCCACAGGGAAACACGTTCAATACTGTTTGCTGCATTAAAGAGGTCGTTTACAGGATCAATCAATTCCCCCAGATGCTTCCGGTACAGCTCGCGATACCCGGGAATTGCCAGAATCCTGTTGACCAGAGGACGGTTCGGTTCCATTCCCCATTCAAAGGGCGAGCGGGTTCCCGGATCAAAATTATTGAAGGCCAGTCCTGTTCCCAGTGTATTATCAAAATCATACGGTATGTAATGAACCCTGCCATCCCGTTCAAGATACAGATAGTAGTTGCTGCTGAGGTTCCAGTAATCATCCCAGGATCCGACTGCAACGTTGACCGCGAGGGTTTTAAGAAACAGGTCCACATCCATCGTTCGGGAAATCCATGTTGCAAAGGCTGCATCATCCAGGGTGTTAAGGTTCTGTATAAAATCAATCAGAGCAGTACGGCCCTGCTCGATATCGTCCTTTGGTGTTTTTAGGTCGTAGGGATATGTTATGGTTTGAGCGGGATCCAGGCTGACATGTTCGACACCTATCCGCCGGGCAAGAACCGGACTGTATTCGAGCGTCGAAGGCCACAGGCATTTGAAAAGCCACCCATCGCGACTGCCAAAAACACCCTCGCGTACACGAGCCTGTATATAATCGGAATTTACTGCTTCTATCATGGAGTACACACCGTAAGGCGCTTCGGTCCATGTTCCGTCCGGTTCCAGAATGCGGATGGTCAGGTGGGCAAAGGAGGCCCGGGGAGCTGTTGCAACACCGAATCGGCGGAACAGATCGAACGAGTAGACCTCCCTGATGCGTGTTCCATCATCTTTCGGCCATTTGAGAATGAGTTTGTCGATTCCCAGATATTTTTGCCCCGGCACAAAACTGTTTAAGTCCAGCTTGAAGTGTGCGCTGCGCCAGGCGGGGTTCTCCGGATCGTGGGGCTCACCCTTGTCTCCTTCCGGACGTCTGCGACTTGTGTTGCCGCGCAATCCCAGTCCGACTTCACCGAAAGCCTGGGTTTCCTGGTTCCCTGAAATCTCCAGCCGTGCCTGTACAATCTCTTCGTTTTTTGGATAGATATCGTACATCTCGAGCAGGCGGTTCCATTCGGCAGCTGTCACTGAAATAGTAATTTGTGTGACTGTGTCGATATCAAAGATCTGATTGTTGCGGGGACGACCGCGGTTCATTTCGAATCGTTCAGGTGTCATTTCGACCGCAGGCAGTTCGGCCGGGGACATTGTACGGCAGGCCGGCAGTGATAAAAAGGCTATACCTGCAAGAACAGGCACCAGCAATCGAAATACTGAGTTGTGGCTTGTGTTGTGTTGTAACATGGTGACTATTCTACACCCTTGCAATTATAGCCGCAAGGTAAATGCACAGCAGTGTGCTGACAAAGACAAGTGCGGTTTTGTCAGCACACTGTTAACGGAATCTGTCTGACAGGGTAAGACGGGCAAAGTGGTCCCGAACCAGGAAAAAGTTTGGCTGGGGGCCGTTCGGGTCAGCAGTTCCGCCCAGTATCCGGTAGGGCCGTACAAGACCCCATTCTGGCGGACGGTCCACAGACCAGCGGGGGCTGTCCGGGTCTCCGGTCAGATCATTCATTCCTGCATCCCTCTGCGCCCAGGGGCGTATCAGATGCCTCCAGGCAGTGATGCGCTGGGTGCTGGCCGTGTGATGAAACAGCTCGTTTTGTTCATCCAGCAATTCCAGGACAAGCTGGCGGTAGCGTTCCTGGTACCCGGGAATCCGCATAATTCGCCGCACCAGCGGTGCCGTCCTGCTGTTTCCCCAGTTTATGACCGATCGTGTTCCGGGATCGATTTTCCTCGCCGGCAACCCTGTTCCCAAAATATTGTCATAGTCATAGGGTATAAAATGTATCTGTCCGTTTTTTTCCAGATAGAGATAATAGTTGCTTGAAAAATTCCAGTATTCGTCCCAGTTGCCGATAACCGCATTTACCGCCAGAATTTTCAGAAATCGCTCTACGTTAAGCACGGTTGGAATCCATTCCTGAAAGGCAGTATCATCCAGTTTGTTCAGATTTGTTATAAACGCTGTAAGGGCTGTTCGGGCTCCTTCAAGATCATCTTTTGGTGTTTTTAGATCGTAGATATACCTGCCCGAGCTGCTGCTGTTCGAGCTGACACCGATACGGCGGCTGACAAAAGGCTGGAGTTGCAGATTTGCACCCGACTGACATTTAAACAGCCACCCTTCACGACTTGAAAAGGTACCGTCCCGAACCCTGTCCTGGATAAAATCTGAATCAACGGCTTCAACCATCGTGAAAATCCCGAGAGGAATTTCGGCAGCCCTGCCTTCATCTTCGGTAACAGAAAGCGTTAGATGTGCCCATCCGGCGCGGGGGGCTTCAGTGACACCAAATCGTCTCAACAGATCGTACCCGTAGGCTTCTTTAACCCTCGTGCCGTCATTCTTTGGCCATTTAATATTGAACCGGTCAATGCCAAGGAATTTTTGTCCGGCTACATAGTTGTTCAGGTCCAGACGGAAGTGTGTATGACGTACAACAGTACGTGTTCCGTTCCATGCAGAGCCGCGATCTCCAAAGGGTCTTCGGCGGCTTGTTTTGCCGCGAAGCCCGAGGCCGATCAGGGGGAAGGCCTGTTCCTCACCTATGCCTGTTATTGTAATCGCTGCGGGAACTACACGGTTCGTCCGCCAGTTGGCGTCATGGAAACCTGCAAGACGGCGCCAGTCCCGTGCCGTAACAGTTACAGAGAGTTCTGTAACCCGATCAAGTGAATAAATCTCGTCGCTTTTGGGCCTGCCGCGGTTAAGCTCCGGATTAACCGGTTGGTATACAGCGAAACCGGTTTCAGCAGCATCTGTCGGTGTTGATACGCCGGTAACACATGAAAGAACAAGGAAGGAGCCGAGCAGGAACACTGCGATTACCGTATTCAGTTTGGGGGCATTGTGAATAAACATCCCGACATACTATATGTGTCAGCACTCAAACACAAGTGAACAGCCGTGTGTTTGTTTTTTTTCGGCCTATTTTTTTTGTTCGATCGCAAACCGGGGCGAGAATTTCCGTTCTGCCAGAAAATTCCAGCTGTACAGGGAGTACAGAACAGGCGCATGGGATGTCAGGTTGGCGGCACGGATGAGCTCTCCAGGATCCTTTGTTTTTCGGCCCTTGAATGTATTGCGTATCTGCTTGAATATACCGGTTGCGGCAGAATTGACATTCTGCCGCAGAACATCGACGATATTTTCTGCTGCAAGAACGGGGTCGGCGAGTAATTGTTTTTTTTCATTGTAATACAGAAAAGTTCCGACATGATCAAAGGCTTTTTCCGGGGTATCCATGCCGGGAAGGTTTGGCGGCAGATAGGGTACCGGATCACCGATAATTACACACCGCCAGGCCTTTACCGGGAGACCGGCGCAAAACTCCCGATTACCGACACGCGGGGCACCCCAGGTGTACAGGGGGGCAACAGAACGGGGGTACCAGCCAGCGGCAAGGGTCGCAAGGGCTCCTCCCATACTGTGGCCGGTGAAAAAAATGTGTTTCGCCTTCCCGGAGTCAAGCAGACTGTCCAGATAAGACGGCAGATCGTCTGTATCATCAAGAAGCTCATCAAAGGCCAGCTTGAAACCCTTGTGAACACTTCCCTTTTTGGTGCCGGCCCTGTCGCAAAAGTCAACCATTGAAAACCGGATATCGGTGATGACGTCCGGCACGAAATTCAGGCTTTTAACTTCGGTTCCGCGAAATGCAACGATACAGTTCTTGCCCAGCGTAAAGACTGCGGCCTCTGTTACGTCTTTTCCGAAAAAACGGTAGTTTTCGGCACCGATGTACCTCAGGACCCATTTTATAAAACCGGGATGTTCATATACCAGCAGACTGGATTCTGCCAGATACCAGGCGGTTGCAAGGCTGAAGCCTTTTGTTTCGCCGTCGAAGGGCACCTTTTCCATCCATTGAAAATATTCATAGTCCATGTTCGGCGGAAACAGCATCATGAAGTCAACGTCTTTTTTATACTCCATTTTCAGATTCTCCTTGTGAAAAATGAGCGATTAACGGCTGTGCAATGATGGTTTGAATCGTTTCTGCAAATTGGGCCAGTTCTGCGCGACTGGCCTCTGCCGGCGGCGCTGGAACCGGTTCATGAAAAACTATCTCTACATGAAGGGGAACAATCCGGCTTCGCAGTTCGCACAGTTCCCGATGCGGTATAAACATCCGCCGGATCGGAACCGGTATTGGATATCCTGTTTTTAACTCCCGCCGTGGAATGATTGTTACCGGAAGTACCGGTTTTTGCAGCCGTGCCGCAGTAAATGCGAACCCGCGCAAAAAGGGGCGTAGCGGTACGGGAGGCTGCATATCGATCAACGGCAGATAGCCTTCCGGAAAAATCCCGATCTGCTGCCGGTCTTCAAGAAGATCCAGCATTTTCATCAGATCCTGCATGCCGTTGCGTCCCTGTGTAGAAATAAAAAAGGTGCCAGCCAATCGTGAAAACTGTTTTACCAGGGGAATATCCTGCATGAAGCGGGCGCCTATCCAGCATACCGGTTTCCCCAGGGCGATATTGATCATTAAAGGATCAAGATAGGTTCGGTGATTGGCGGCAATAATATACGAACCGTTTTTTAATGCCCAGGACCAGTTCCGTCGGTCTATCCGGATGGTTGTTGTCAGGATGAGTTTGACGCAGGCATGAAAAAGACGAATAATACGTTGCTGGTTCACATCAGTTAAGGATAGCTCACACAGAATGTGCCGTCAAGCTTGACAAAAATATATAACTATGGTTATGTTAATTAAGGCTAACAAGTTTTCTTGTTGGAGTGAAACCTTGCGCCGGAAGTTCCCCCATTCTTCCGGCGTTTTTTTTTGCGGTCACAGGTTTTTTTCGGTGGAATCAGCTTTCGGCTCCTTTAACAGTCTGGTAATATAGCCACATGAATGAACGTATATTGATAGCCGACGACGAGCCGGCCATTCGTGAGTCCGTTGCTCTAGCCCTGCGCCGTGAGGGTTTTCTTGTTCTTGCCGCTGCAGACGGGCGCAGTGCCTGGAATCTTATAGAAGAAAACAAATGTGACCTTGCCGTTCTGGATATTTCCATGCCGCTTTTGGAAGGGACTGCAGTTCTTGCACGGGTCCGCAGCTCGAAGATGAGCCTGCCGATAGTTTTTTTGACAAGCAGGGATGAACAGATTGACCGTATTGCAGCCCTTGATTCGGGGGCTGATGACTATATTTCCAAACCGTTTTCAATGGCCGAACTGACAGCGAGAATCAGGGCGGTTCTGCGCCGCAGTCGTCCGGCTGAACCGGGAGATACGAAGTCTACAGGCCTTCTGAGTCTTTCCTCCTGCCGAATGACTGCCTGCTGGCAGGGAACAGATCTCCGCCTTTCTGTTACCGAATTCAGGATGCTGGAGCGTCTGATTGTCCGTCCCGGTGAAATAGTGTCACGCGCCCATTTGATGCAGTATGCCTTCCCGGATGATCATTATACTGCAGAGCGCTCTGCTGATAGCCACATCAAACGCCTGCGTCGCAAGCTTGAATCCGCCGGCGCAGAGTCTGCCTGCATCGAGGCAATGTACGGTGCCGGCTACCGATGGCGGGTGGAACAGCAATGAGTAAACAGAGTGTGCGGAACGTAAAAGTGCGGAACGTAAAAGTGCGGAACGTAAAAGTGCGGCATTTTCCACCCTTGATCCGCGGACCCATAATCTGGCGTCTTTTGGCCTTTAACATCCTTGTAGTTTTTATGCCGGTTGCAGGCTTTTTGTCCCTTTCTTTTTTTGAAGACAGGATGCGTGCAGATCTTGAGTCTTCGATGGTCCAGCAGGGGCGTCTTCTTGCCGCCTGGCTCGGATCTGGCACAGTCGACCGGGAATCGTCTGTCGCGGTTCTTGATGCCTTGCAGCGCCGGCATACCGCCCGTATCAGAATTCTGGATGCCGGGGGTATTTTACTTGCAGACAGCGCTGTTCTCGGTACTGCTGCCGAACCGGCGCCGGCTGTAGAGTCAAAGATGAACAGAACGGCAGCATCCAACCAGCACTATGGGGAGGACACTTCTTCCCCTGACGCACGAAGTGTTGTTGATCAGGCTGTGCGCAGTGTGCGCCCCCTTGTGCGACAGGCCGAAACAACCTTTTTATACCGGCTCCTTTCAGCGCCGGTCCGCTTCCTGAGGACCTTGCGCTCTGCCGATCTTAACCGGCCGGTTGCTGATTACTACTCGGGCAATCAGTTATACACGGGGTCCGAGGTTCTCGCTGCCCGCTCCGGCAGGTACGGAGCAGCCTGGCGGGTTTCAGCCGGAGGTCAGTCATCGGTTACCATGTATTCTGCCCTGCCGGTTATTTCAGGCGGAAGGGTAAGCGGCGTTGTTCTTGTTTCCCAATCAACCTTGCGCGTCATGCGTCACCTGTACGAGCTTCGCCTTGAAATCGGCCGCATCTTTGTCTGGAGCCTCGCCGCTGCAATAGCTGTGTCCCTGTTTCTTGCCCTAACCATATCCCGGCCTCTTGCCCGCCTTAAACGTGAAGCAGAAGCAGTGACAGCCTCGGGCAGACTGGCTGCACAGGACAGCGCCTCCTTTTTTCACCAAACAGGCCGCGGTGATGAAATTGACCGTCTTTCCGGGGCATTTTCCCGGCTGGTTACGGATCTTCGCAGCCAGATTGCATTGAGCGAGCAATTTGCCAGCGATGCAGCCCATGAATTGCGTAATCGAATCGCCGGAATCAGAACCGCTTCAGAATTGCTCGCCGATGCATCCCCCGAGGAAGCAGCTCTTGCCGCACGTTTGATACGGGATAGCGCAGGCCGGATGGAACGGATTGTTTCAGATTTGCGCGAGTTGTCCCGGATAGAAGCCGATACTGCAGGGCCCGCTTCCTGCCGGCTTGAGGCGGTCCTGACGCAGGCAGCAGCTGTCTGTCGGGCTCGCCGGCCTGATGTGAGCATCGAACTTCCCGATCCGGTACGTGTTGAAGGTATCTGCCCCGGCGTTTCATCAGGACACCTTGAAATCTGTATAGGAAACCTGCTGGATAACGCTGCGTCCTTCGCACCGGCAGGGTCAGCTGTGACTGTCCAGGTGCACACACCTGTCTCCGGCCGGTGCATCGTCACTGTCCGCGACCGCGGGCCCGGTCTGCCGGAGGAACACCAGGACCGGATATTTGAACGTTTTTTTTCCTGGCGTCCGCAGAACGAAGACAGTCCTCAGAATGATACACATACCGGAATCGGCCTGGCGCTTGTATCTGCTGTTGTCCGTCGATCAGGGGGCTCTGTCCGGGCAGCCAATCATCCTGCCGGCGGCGCCCTTTTTACCCTTGAGCTCCCGGTACTTTAAAAGGGAGCTGGCAACCCGGATGATTGTCAGCTCCATGATGCGTAAAAGTCCTACACTTACCACAGCCTTGCCACATTTTTGCCATTCTTCACTGCTACACTAAATGTGAAGCCTCACGACGGAAATATTCTCCGGCAAGAGGCTGCTAACAGTGCCGGGAAAAACGACAGTTCCGGCATTAAAAAAATGACGGAGGCTAATAATCATGAAACAGACACATTCGGACACAGCATCTTCAGGCAGGGATCTTGGACTCAAGTTTCTTGTTATCTGCGGTCTTATTCTGGCCCTTCTTTTACCCCTTGTGATGATCGGGCAGGTTGCCTCGGAGCGCCGTGGTCTTGCAGACAGCGTCAGAACCGAGATTATCAATCTGAACGGGGGGCGCTCCGCAGTTATCGGACCAATGATGATAGTTCCGGTCAATGTACGGATTCGGGATGCCAATGGCGGACAAACGATACTCAGAAAAGAGGTGATTGTTCTTGCCGACAGCATCGATATTGACGCGGCGTTTAAAACAGAAATCCGTAAAAGAGGCATTTATGAAGTGCCCCTTTTTTCCGGCCCGGTTGTCATCAATGCAGCGTTTTCCGGTGTTCGCGATAAAGTCGCACAGGAATTTATTGGTGATGACTGGAGTGCTGACTGGCAGAATGCCTGGTATGCTGTTGACCTGCGCGACAAGCGCAGCCTGCGTTCAAACCCCACCATCTCGATCAACGGAGGAGAGCCGACCTCTCTGCGCGCTCTGCAGCAGTTCTGTCCTGGACGGTGTCTTCCATCAGATCCCCGGCCGTTGCTGTTACTGAATCAAGCAGGGTGCGAATATCAATGGATGTTACCGGCGGTGGTGCCTTCACAGTGCATCCGCTTGCAGGATCAGTCAGCGTCCGGATGGTTTCAGACTGGCCCTCTCCCTCATTCAGCGGATACATCATGCCTGCGGCCCGCACAATCGACGCCAGCGGCTTTACGGCTGAATGGTATTTGCCGGAGTCAGCCCGGCTGTTTCCGGACACCGTACGTGTCGAGAAGAGTAAATCCGGGCTTGGTGATGGAGATTTCGGGGTAGAACTGTTTCAGCCGGTTTCTGTGTATCACAAAACCGAGCGAGCCCTTAAATACGGCCTGCTCTTTGTAATCATCCCCTTTATCGTCTTTTTTATGTTTGAACTTTTTTTGGGCAGACGTATCCATCCGTTGCAGTACCTGATGATCGGTCTTGCGGATGTATTCTTCTATCTGTTGCTGCTGTCGTTTTCCGAGCATATTCCCTTTATGGCGGCCTATGCCCTGGGGGCTCTGGCTGTGTGTTCGGTGGTAACCTTTTACTCCACAGCTGTTCTTGGTGCCTGGAAGCGTGCTGTTGTTATGCTGCCGGTGCTGGGCTCTATTTATGTGTATCTGTATATCGCCCTTGAATCTGAAGACTATGCTCTATTGGTCGGGGCAATCGGGGTATTCGCGATCCTTTCAGCGGTGATGATTATTACCCGCAAGGTGGACTGGTACAGGGTTGGTGCTGTGCCGCTCAAGGCTGAAACGCATACACCTCAATCTCATGATCAAGAAAATTGCTGAACGCAAGGATGCTACCGTCCGGAGAAAGCGCAAGGCCGGTCGGCTGGTTTCCCCCTGTAAGTACTGCGCTGGTGTTTCCGGTAGAGGTTTCAATGATATGAACTTCTCCGGGCACCAGGCTCCGTTCAAGATAGCCGGCCGGACTGTTCGGTCCCCTGCAGGAAACAAAAAGCAGGCTGTTATCCGGGGAAAGCACGATGGTGTTCGGGTTGCT
Source organism: uncultured Treponema sp. (assembly GCA_964641135.1). Classification (GTDB taxonomy): domain Bacteria; phylum Spirochaetota; class Spirochaetia; order Treponematales; family Treponemataceae; genus Teretinema. Next base: position 23,017 of record CAZXJV010000024.1, read on the forward strand.
TGCGACCCGAATGGTTTTGGTAATGGCCATGGCTGCGGTATCGATCCTGTACACACTGGAACGTGCCATGTCGCTTGCCCAGGCGTTTTTTCCGTCTGCTTCCAGTGCGATATGACGCATCGCAGAGCGAGGAACAGTGACTCGTCCTGTTTCTTTCCATGTTTCGGAATTAAAGCGGATAAAGGATCCCCCTTCAAAGGAACACACATAAAGGGATGATCCGTCCGGGGCCACTGCCAGTCCGCGCGGAACGGCCAGTCCCGTTAAACTGACGCGCACGCGGCCGGTACCATAATCCAGCACCGCAACAGAATTGGATACCCAGTTGGCTACAGCAAGCCAGCTGTAATCGGTTGATGCTGCCATCACCTTGGTCCAAACCCCGCCGGCAGGCAGTTCCCGAAGCAGAGCGGGCGGGATCATCTGCTGTGTTTCGGTGTCTATACCCGGCAGACTGTACTCATAGACCCTGTCTGTTGTCATCTGCGAGATCCAGAAGCTCTGCCTTTCCGGGCAGACAAGGCTTTCCACATATCCTTTGTGGCGTGAGTTTTGACCTTCGATACGTGTAACTGCTCCCCATGCCCGGGGGCGAAGATCCACAAGATCAAAGCCGGAATCATCCAGAAGCGTGACAACAAGAAACGCTCCATCCGGTGTGAATGAAAGACCTTTTGGCTGTCTGCCCACTTTTACCACACCCAGGGGTTTCCAGTCCGACTCGGCCGGTTGATGGCGCAATAGGCGTCTGGCAGGGCCTGCAATTTCTATCATGCTTGTCTGATCCGGAAACCCTTCTTTAATCAGCGAGATGCTGTGTATTCCTTCCGGCAGCTGCAGGTAATCCTCTGGTGCGATATCGGAGACAGCTTTGCCGTTTATCAGTATTTCCGAACCGTCTGCTGTTTCTATAACAACAGGATACAAAACAGGTTCGTCTTCTTTCCCCAACTGCCCGGAAGAATGCCGTCCGGAGTGTACCGGATGCGGAAGAGAAAGGCTCAGCGCTGCAATCGCAAGGACAGCAGCGGTTCCGGCAGCTCGATGCAGCGGGCTATTCATGCAGAACATCTCCAAGGGCTTTCCAGTCGGGTATATCGATGCGTCCGCGACCGGTGTGTACAAGACCCCGGTTTTCCAGTTCCGACAGGCGCTTGTTGACTGTTTCGCGGGTCAGTCCCAGCTGGTCTGCAAGAACCGCCTGGGTGACAGCGACAGCGGAAGATTCCATCCCCGCAACCACACGCCGTCTGGCTAACAGGGCGCTGATAATCCGTTCAAGTGTTCCGCCTTCAGCCAGTGCATCGTGAAGGTCAAGGACATCCCGGGCAAGAGCTTGCAGCAAAATACGTTCTATACCCGCTCGCTCGCGGATGGCCTTCAGGTTCCAGGCGGTAAATGTCAGACACAGGGTCTCCCGTTCAGCGGTGTAATCTGCCCGTGCCGGAACTCCGGAAACAGCCTCTGCCAGAGCTATCCATGACGACGGACCCAGGGCGGGAAGCACCAGGTCCGCCGCACCGAAGCGATGTTTACGGGGCAGAATGCGCCCGTCAAGAATCAGGGCACAGCGTTCGGCCGGGTCATCCTGCCATAACAGGGGCCGCCCGGCGCGCAGTACGGTTTCAATTCCGTACCTGCGTACAAAGGCAGCGTCTGATCCAAACAGGGCTTCGATGTCTGCACTCATAGACCCAGTGACCTTAATACGGGTTCTAGTGTACGCAAGGGATAGCAGATGCTCAAGGTTGCTTCGCCCGTAAATCTGCACTCAACAAGTACAAGCATTTCATATTCAGATGCTTCTGCTTCAAGGGCCGGATCGGCTTCACCGTTTTTCCAGCGGATTTCACAGACCGGCCCGATGGTTCCGGCCGGTCGGGGGCTGAGACCACCGTAGGTCCGCCAGGCGTCTCTCAGGGCGGTGCAGATCTGCTGTGCTGCGGTTTCTGCCAAAGTTCCGCTTAACAAAACCGACCCCCCTACGGGGGCGTCAAGTTCCCGCCGGCTCGCTTCTTCCATGTCACTTTCCGGGAAATCAGGTGTGTTTCCGGGGCGGTACAGGAGTTTTGACGGACGATTTTCCGCAGCTATGCGTGCACGGGTGCGGGACAGTGCGGGTGCCCGTGTGATAACTGCATCGGCAGGAAGGCCGTCCAGATACTCGGTGAAATTGAGCTGGTCAACCAGTGTTACGTTTCCGCCTGTGCAGGTTTCTCCGCATAAAGCCGAAAGAGAGCGTACAAAGGTTTCATGGATACTTTCCATTGTTTTTATTTCTCTCCAGGTAAAACAGTCCGGACGGGTAAAATTGTAATCGGCTGTTTTTTCGCCGGTATAACCGGAATCGACAACGGAGCCGCTATGCCTCTGTTGAACTCCTGTTGAGCCTGCTCCTGCAGCAAGACCGGCTGCAGGTAGCACCTCTGTGATGCGCATCCCCATGGTTTCCCCGATGATGACCGCAATACCGCAGGCAACAGGAATTCCTGCAACCAGGAGGCTACAGGTTTGAGAGCTGCTGGCAGGAATGCCGGGATCAATCAGGCTCATAAGACCCAATCCGGAAAGCCCCTCCAGGGTAACCGGTACCGATCCGAAGCTGACAGTAAAGGGCAGCAGGTCTGTCAAACCGCTGCCTCTGTCAGGTTCAACATCGCGGTACGGATACCGTTCCAGCCGGTTGATCCGGGCGCACAGGCACCGGCTGTTTGCTGCAGTAACCGGTACAGCTTCGGCATCGGCTATGCGTGTGCCGTTTAACTGAAGCTCGTAACCGGTTCCGGCAATGCGCGTGGTGCGCAAGCACTGGCCTGTTTTCAGGCTTCCCAGTTCATAACTGCTCATCCACCCGTTACCCATCACAAAGTCCAGTTCCATCTTCTGTGTGTCATTCTGTTTCATAGTAGCCTCCATGGTTGTGATGATACGGCAGGGCCGGGTAGCGGTCGATGAACTGCTTCTGTGAGGGGGATCACAAAAGTACTGCTATCAATTTTGTTGATTATATCACACGAACTGAATTTTCCGGAATTCCCGGCCTTTAAACAGGGCACTGACAATGTCGACCCTCGTCAGCGCCCTGGCACGGAAAATTTGGAGGTATTTTTTCTTGACAACGGCCGAAAAGCGGTTAGCCTGAAAGAGAGCATAAAACTGTTAAAGGAGGCCGGGACATGGCAGTTAAGGAAACCGATCCGGTAACGAAAGATAAAAAGACAATGGATTTTATTTTGCGACGCTGGAACAAAAAGGATTCGCAGGACAATCGCTCGGTACTCGCCGCAGGGATTGATGAATTCAGGCAAAATCTTGATAACCGCCCCTGGAATTTTTCCGGGTTTTACACCTTTGCGGACTCGACCGGTCTGCGCGGGAAGCTTGCAAATGCCTCTGAAGGCGGTCGCGCACCCGGTGCGTCGGGAATGGACAGTGCCGGGCTTGCGGCTGCCGATTCTCCTGCTGTCGGCGGAAAAGCGGTACGGATTATGGGGCTTGTTCTGGTTGTTTTGGCCGTACTTGTCGTTCTGGCCCTGATTTGGCATTTTACTGTCGGCTTCACAGGCAGTTCATCACGGGGATCGGCTGCCGCCTCCGGTGCTCTTGCTGGCCAGGCTGTTAATGGAACACCGGGTTCCGCAGACTTTGATCCGCTTCTGGATGATCCTGAAAGTGTTCCTGTCGAGCTGGTCACTCATGAACAGGCCGAGGCAGATCTTGACCGGACGGTAAGCCTTTCCGGACTGCCGCGGGATGCCCTTATCATATACTTTGAACCGGATGTGTATAACCGCCTGGAATCTGTTGAGGATCTTAAACTGGTTCGTCTTATCAGTGCTCTTCAGCTGTTTACAGCGGGGTCCCTTACTGTTACCGGTCATGCTGCCAGTATCGGCTATCCTGAGGGGGAGCGGTATGTCAGTGAATCTCGCTCCCGCTTTATCGCTTCGCGGTTGCGGGCTGCGGGAATATCCGCGAATATTACCCTGCGTACTACCGGCGAGGGCGCAACCCGAATGGTCACAGATGAAGACATCGAACGAGCCCGTCAGTTAAGCCGTCGGATTGAGGTAACTGTTCCCTGATGCAGGATTAATGAACCGGCAGCCTTTCAAGGCCGCCGGTTATATTTCCGGCGGGGTGACGGCACGCATCCATTTTTGTCAGCAGCATGCCGGCACTTTTCAGCAGCATGCCGGCACTTGTCAGGATAGAGCCCCATCGCACAGAAGACCGGCAACGATATCATCAATATCGCCCTGATTCATATCGCTTTTTCGCTCATAGGCCAGTTCCTGATTCGCTGCCCTGAGTTTTCGCAAGAGTCCGTAAATGGTGATCAACAGAATTTTGTTTCCCGCTGAAGGGAATTGGCGTATATGTGCCATAAGTGCTTCGCGGTCCAAACGGAATACAGTTACCTTGTCCTTTGCAACAACAGAAGCCGTCCGTTTGATTTTCAGGAAAAAACCGGCTTCTCCGAAAACCTCTCCGGGGCCGAGCGAACATATAAATACATCCGCGCCGTCATTTTCCTGTACGTTTACGCTCACCGTACCTTGCAGAATGCCGAAGATACCCTGATCAATTTCACCTTCGGTGACGATCGGCTCCTCTCCGGTATACTCCTGTATGGTGCCGGATTTAACCAGCACTTCCAGCTCCACATCTGTCAGATAGCGGAAGGTGATGATGTTCCTGACCGCTTTCAGCCAGCGGTCATTGTCTGTAAGTATAGTCATGGCTTGAGTATAGGCGATGGGGATTCAGGGTGCAAATTGATTCAGGTTTTACACCCATTCATCCGTGTTTAAGAACCGAGGGTACAACCGAGGCTACCAAAAGCAGCGCCATTCCCCAGTTAAAAAGCTTCATCCTGAGCGGATTTGCAAGCCATGTTTTTACTATTGTACCGAACAGAGCCCAGGTCGAAACAGCGGCAAATGCTATGATTATATTTGTTATGCCCCCGATGGTAAGGCTGGGCCAGAAGGCTGAGGGATTAGTAAATGTGGTAACGACAGTAATTGCTGCAATCCACGCCTTCGGGTTTATCCACTGGAATGCGGCTGATCCAAGGAATGTGATCGGTTTTGCAGCCTGATCCGGTTTTGCCGAATCACCAAAGCCTGTTGCGCTTGCAATCTTCCAGGCTAAAAACATCAAATAGGCCAGGGCTGCCCACCGCAGCACGATATAGGCTACGGGAACCGCTTCAAACAGCCTGCCAAGTCCGGCTCCCATCAATGCAAGCATGATACCAAAACCCAGACAAACACCCAGAACATGGGGCAGTGTACGACGGTAGCCGAAGTTGGCTCCGGAAGCCAGGGCCAAAAGATTATTCGGGCCGGGAGTAAATGCGGATACAAGCGAAAAGGCCATAAGGCCAGCAAACAAAGATGCGTTCATGATTGTACTCTACCCTTTCTTGTGTCTGACGGGCAAGTACAGTATGCTTGCAGCAGAGCATATACCAGCAGGGTGCTGACAACTATCAACCTTATCAGAAGCCTGATACAAAACGGCGGGGGCAGGAACAATGGCCAATTACCGGCTTGGCAGACATTCAGATGATTATTTTCTTCCTCTCGATAACAGCGCAGTATTTATTGCTTCTGTAACCAGCCGCCGGCTTCCGTTTGTATTCCGGATTTCATGTGAGCTTGATGAGCCCCTTTGTCTGCCGGATCTTGAGTGTGCACTAGCGATTACTCTTGACCGATTCCCTTTTTTCCGCATGCGTTTACGGCCGGGAATCTTCTGGTATTACCTCGATCCCTGGCATGGAAACCTTCGCGTCATGTCGGATGCCCGTTATCCGTGCGAACTTGGCAAAACGAATAGCTGGGGTCGCAGCCTCTTTCGGGTTCGGGCCTATAATTCACGGATTGTGTGTGAGTTTCATCATGTTCTGACCGATGGTACCGGAGCCCTGGAGTTTTTGCGCACACTGACTGCTGTTTACCTGACACGGCGCGGTGTACAGTGCCCGGACTGGGGTTCAATAATACGTCCAGAAAGTCCTGTCGATCCGGCCGAGCACGAAGATGCCTATGAATCCCTGTACAATAGCCGGATACCCTTTCCTGAACAATTTCCCCCGGCCTTTCATTTGCCGGGCAAGCGTTTCAGCGGTCCTGAATATCGAATAACAACCTTAACCCTTTCTGTTTCCGAAATGCTGAACCTCTCCCGTTCAAAGGGTGTTTCCATCACAGAGTATCTGACAGCAGTTCATGCCGCGGCGCTTCAGGATGTAGCTGTTGCATCCGGTGCGAAACCCCGCCCTATAGCGGTACAGGTTCCGGTGAATCTCCGGAAATTCTATCCATCAAAAACTTTGCGCAATTTTTTCCTCTTTGCAACTGTGCTGGTCGACTGCCGGCTTGGTTTTTACGAATTTGACGAGATTCTTTCACGGGCACACCATACGCTCAGAATGAATCTGACTGCCCGTGAACTTACACGACATATCAAACGAAATGTCAGGGGTGAACGGTATTTGCATTCCCGCCTTGTCCCGCTAGCCCTTAAAAATCTCTTTTTACGTATCTATGGGGTGGATGCTGCCGACCGGCCGTATTCTGGCAGTATTTCTAACCTGCAGGGTGTCCAGATGCCATCAGCGTTTGCACAGCGGATTAAGCGTTTCGATTTTATTCCGCCCAGAGCCGAAGCCCCCGGAGCGGGTCTTGGGGTGGTCAGCTGGGGAGATCTGCTTTCGATTTCCATCGGCAGTGTTACCCGGGACCGATCTTTCGAGCGTTTTTTTTGCAGGCGCCTTACCGCCGCCGGTTTAACTGTGTATGCGGATTCCAATTGCTGACCCGTCTGACAGGGAGGATTTTATGACCTATTGTACTGAATGCCGCTTGTTTCTCGCTTCTGATGCTGTTCACTGTCCTTTGTGCGGGTGTGCTGCAGGCAGTATTCCCGATGATGTAGCTCCGCCTGAGTTCGATGTATCATCAAGCGGATGTCCGGAACGTGTTTCAAAAACCGGTGCGAGGAGTGCTATGTTCGGGGGATCCTTTTCTGGTACAACATTTTCAGCTACACCGGAACAAGACAGCAGCACTGCGTTTTCCCGGATTAAATCAAGCCGCCTGACCGCAGCAGAGCGGCGTATACTGGCGTTCGAGCTATTATCCGTGACTTTCGGGATAGCCCTTTTAATGACACTTGTTTTTGACATTCTGATAACCCGTCAGATCACCTGGTCTCGATTTACTACAATTTCTTTACTGACGCTGTATCTGTGTGCCGGAATGCCCCTGGTATTATGGGGTCACCCCTGGTTGATGTATGCTGTCCTGGGACCCGCTACAGGAGTGGCTGTGCTTGCCTGGGCTCTTGTATCGGACGGTCTTCAATGGTTTGTATCTCTCGGCCTGCCACTGGTTGCCCTTTTTCAGGCCAGTGTGCTGGCATGTCTGGTGCTTGTTTTAATTCAGAAACGGCGTGGGCTCAATGTTGTGGCCATCGTACTTGCCACAATCGGACTATTATGCGCAGGGATTGAACTGTTTGTGCACCATTTCCTCACCGGTACTTTTAATCTCAGCTGGTCTTTGGTGGTCCTTGTTTCGCTGGTTCCTCCGGCCGGTCTTTTTTTCTATCTGCACTACCGGATAATGGATCGGGCTTCTTTACGCAAACTGTTTCGTTTGTAATGTGTTGCCTCTTTTTGCCGGTGTAAATGCCTCTTGTGATAGCTTCCCTTGACTGCCCGGTTTCTTGAAGAGTATTATATTACAAATATCATGTGATCACTAGGAGAAAGAATGCGTATTTCAACAAAGGGCAGGTATTCTCTGGAAGCACTGCTGTTTCTTTCGCTGCTTCATGAGGGTGTTTTTGCCAGTACGCGGCAGATTTCCGAACACACAGGCATTACAGACGGCTATCTTGAGCAGCTATTTATCCCGCTCAAGAAAGGCGGCTTTATTCGGGGGATACGCGGGCCTGCAGGCGGATACCTGCTCGGACCGAGTCCTTCAGAAATTCGTGTTGGTGATGTATTGCGCTGTGTAGAAGGATCAATGGAACCTGTTGCCTGCCTGGCTTCTGAAACCTGCGATTCGGCAAATGAATGCCGTACCCGCCAGATTTGGCATGAGCTTCATGTTGCGATTACCTCCTGTGTGGACTCAATTACCATAGCAGATCTCGCTGCTGCCTGGCGTCAGCAGGAAGGACTGGGTTATTCAATATGAAGATATCAACTCGAGGCCGCTATGGGGTTCGGCTACTTTTGGATCTTGCACGGGAAGGCGGCGATTCACATACTCCTCTCGCAGTGATTGCCGAGCGGCAGCATATATCTGCACGGTATCTGGAGCAGGTTGCTGTTGTATTGCGCCGTGGCGGATACATCCGTTCTGTAAAAGGTGCATCGGGCGGCTATGTTTTGGCCAAACTGCCGGTAGATATCATTATCGGTGACGTGTTGCGGCTGCTGGAAGGAGATATACTGGTTGTAGATCCGTACCGGCCGGAAGAAAATGAAACATCTTTTCAGCGGTGCATCAGGGGAATGGTGTATGACCGCCTGAATGACACAGTAGCAGGTGTTCTCGACCGGCTCACCCTGGCAGGAATGATCGGGGGTCATGATCCTGACGAAGGATATATGTTTTTTATCTGAGTCAAGCCTGCCCTCGGAGACGAGAAATGTGCTCTTTTTTTTAGAATTCTGCTTGACAGTATTATCAGTTATGTATTATATAATATCTATCTAATTACTAGGAATACCGCAGAAGCGGTAGAAGGGGGCATCGATGGCCAAGGTTCAGCGCATTACAGATTTGATTGGCAGGACACCGTTGGTACGCATTAATCGCTTGAATGATGAAGGCGTAGCAGACGTGTATGTAAAACTGGAAAGCTTCAATCCTGCCGGTTGCGTTAAGGAACGGATAGCCTTATCGATGCTCGAGGCCGCCGAGCGCGACGGCCTTTTACAGCCCGGCGGCCTGATAGTTGAACCAACCAGCGGCAATACCGGTATCGGACTTGCCATGGTAGCGGCCGTAAAGGGGTACCGTCTGATTTTGACAATGCCTGAAACTATGAGTATTGAGCGTAGATCACTGCTCAAGGCCTATGGTGCCGAACTGGTTCTTACAGACGGAACAAAAGGCATGAAAGGCGCTATTGCGAAAGCAGAAGAGCTGGTAGCAGCAACCCCGGGTGCTTTTATGCCCCAGCAGTTTAATAATCCGGCAAACGCCGAAATACACCGTACTACCACCGGACCCGAAATATGGGAAGACACAGACGGAGCGGTTGATATACTGGTTGCCGGTGTCGGGACAGGCGGAACCATTACCGGTGCGGGCGGCTACCTGAAAAGCAAAAAGCCGTCGATACGGCTGGTTGCCGTAGAGCCGTCAGCATCTCCGGTGCTATCAGGCGGTCAGCCCGGACCGCACAAGATTCAGGGAATCGGTGCCGGCTTTGTTCCTGCGGTTCTTGATCCGTCTCTTATAGACGAGATTTA
>CAZXJV010000025.1:0-31337 GCA_964641135.1 uncultured Treponema sp.
CGGCTGTAAGGATCGTATCGCTCTGTTGGGCAACAATCATTCCGCCAAACAACACACAAAGCAGGGTGCAGGCTACCAGCATTCTATTGCGCATACAATGACCTCCCATGGTCAAAAAGAATTCCTGAAATAAGGGTATATACCATTATTATAATTGGACATTTTATCTGTAAAGTCAAGTCCAAACTTGTTACCTACTGGTTTTTGACGACTATTTGCCATCCGTTTTCCGTTCGTTCCAGTATGTATATAGCAACCGGTTGAGTCGGGCTGATTTCCATGATCGCATATACCCGGGTGGGTGAAACGAATTGAATATCATCAACCCGCATGTTCTGCCTTGATGGAACAAAGACAAAGAAGAAATAATCCCGCAATGATTTGAGCTGTACACCGCGGATAGGCAAGCTTGCTGAAACCCGCTGAAGGGTTTCAGGATCTGAATATGTTTCTATATATTCATCCGAAAGGTATGTAAGCCATTTGGTATAGTCACGGCTAAGTGTTATCCTGTTCAGTTCTTCGACAACGAGCTGAATTTCTGTTTTTGCAGCGTCATAGGTGGCCCGAGTGATTGTAACACCTTCAAATCGTGCAACAATAGACGTTTCATCCGTCCGCGCATTGGAATCACCGGGTCGTGTATCATTATTTTCTGTAATTACTATCATTGAAGGGTCATCAACAGGAGTGAAAGACCCGTCGGGCTGAGGTTTGGCTGTTCCTGTGCAGGACACTGCCAATAACAGCAAAACGGCACAAAGGCCGATGAAAAGCTGCTTCATAGTACTATGATACTCTGATTATCGAGTTACGTCAAACCAGTTTTTTTTCCTGGTAGTGAATATCTTGTAGTCTCCGGCTTCAAGCCGTGTTGACGGAGTGGCCTTGCCATATTAAAGTGACTGAATGGTAAAGGCTTTATTTGCAGGATCATTTGATCCGCCATCTTTTGGTCACCTCAATGTTATTGAGCGTGCGCGCCATTTATTCAGCGAAGTCCACGTGATAATTGCTGTCAACAGTGAAAAAAAATACCTGTTCAGCGAGCAGGAACGCATTGATATGATGCGATCTATTGTCTCTCCCTGGAACAATGTACTGGTACGGGGCTGGAGCCGTTTGATTGTTGATTATGCGCGTGAACAAAAAATCCCGGTTTTGTTACGGGGCGTCCGAAATCTTGCTGATTTTTCTTATGAATTCGACCTTGCGATGATGAATCGCGGACTGCATCCCGGGATCGAAACGATTTTTATGCCAACCGATCCCCAGTTTTTTGTTCTCAGATCAAGTGCAATCAAGGAACTTGCAGCGTATGGGGGTGATGTGTCCAGTATGGTCCCTCCCGAGGTTGCTCTTGCCCTGAAAAACAAGTATGACAAAATTTCAAATAGTGTAAAGTAGTACTTGACAGCTTTATTTATTTTCTTTATTATCCGCAATGTATCATTTCCGGAGGTTTTTTAAAGATGGCAGTACCAAGAGCAAAAACATCGAAGGCTCGCACCCGCAGACGGCAGGGTATAAATATGCGTCTGAGCGCTCCCACACTCGTGGAATGCGGTAATTGCGGCAATCTTATTCTTACACACCGGGTTTGTCCCAAGTGCGGTTTCTACAGAGGCCGTCAGGTGATCTCACCCGAGAATAACGGTTAATACAAAGGGGAGTTTTGTAAATGGACGAATTATTCCAGAGAATCCAGAAGCTGATTGCAGACAAGCTGGAGATTGAAGAGGCCAAGGTAACCCTTGATGCTTCTTTCCGCCAGGACCTCGGTGCTGACAGTCTCGATACCTACGAGCTGGTGTATGCAATCGAGGAAGAAATGGGCATTCAGATTCCGGATGAAAAAGCAAACGAGTTTGAGACCGTTCGCGACGCTTACGACTTCATCAAGTCTCAGTCAAAGTAACGCTTTTTTTGAAATGAAGGAGTGACCGTCTTGTTTCCCTTTCGTGTACACAACAACGGGGAACGGAGGCAGGCACTCCTTCAGTTTCAACGACAGGCTGATATCAAATTCCATGATATCGACCTGCTTGATCTTTCCCTTCGCCATCGTTCCTTCACAAACGAAGATACTTCTCAACGCAGTAATAATGAACGACTTGAATTTCTCGGTGATGCTGTTCTTGGAATGGTTGTCGCAGCACGTCTGTATATGATGTTGGGCGACCGTACAGAAGGCGACCTGGCAAAAATCAAGTCTGTTGTTGTTTCAGAAGATATTCTTTCAGTTTTAGCCCTGGATCTTGGCATTGACAGATATTTGATGCTCGGAAAAGGAGAGGAGCTTTCAGGAGGCAGGACAAAGAAAGCCATCCTTGCTGATGCTCTTGAGGCCTTGATTGGAGCATTGTATCTGGATTCCGGCTATCGAAATGCAGAACAATTTGTGCTTCGGATTATTCAACCCCAGATAGATCTGGTCAAAGCAAACCGGCATCAACGGGATTTCAAGACCCTGCTTCAGGAATACGCTCAAAAACAGTGGAAAACCGTACCGAAATATGTCCTTGACCGTAAAACCGGCCCCGATCACGACCGTACCTTTTGGGTGTCTGTTGAGGTCGGAGGGGTCATGTACGGACCAGAAAGCGGTAAAAATAAAAAAGAGGCGGAGCAGGCAGCTGCAGGCATGGCCTGGAAGTCAGTGTTTCAATCAGCCGAATAACGTTTATTCAATTCAACAGCGATTTCCAGCAGTCTTTTCCTGACATTCAGCGCAGGATCTTCTGTTACACATTCAAATAATTCTCCCAGAACCTGTCCAATCCGTGGTCCCGGTGAAATCCCGATTTCCATAAGATCCCGGCCATTGACAGCAAGATCCTTCAGCGTCAAAGCGTTTTTGTTTTCAAGAACTGAGTCTATACGCTGACGGAACGGTAGCAGATGGTCTGGCGGTATTTGCAAGCCGGCAGTTGCCCGTGCGTCTGCCATTCGAAGTAAAAACAGATCGTCAAGATTTTCTGTTTTAACACGTATAAGAAAACGCCGGACAGCTGCATCTGACCAGTTGTTTTCATAGTGAAACATATGCTGACCGACAAGATGACAGACCTGTTCAGTTAACCGGTTCGGGTATTTAAACCGGGTCAGTATAGCCCTGGTTATTTCTGAAGAAACCGAATCATGCCGGTAAAAAGTCCACGTGCCGTCACTGTCCATTTTTTTGCATGCCGGTTTCCCGATATCATGGAAAAGACCGGCAAGCCGAACAGGTAAATTGTCCGGTGGACATGCATCACAAGTGAGCAGCAGATGATCAAGCACATCAAACTGGTGGTTTCCTTTTTGTTCGACGCCTCGGCATACAGCCAGTTCCGGCAGAAACTCGCGTAATAACCCTGTTTTTTCCATTAATAAAAAACCCGTGGAAGGCTCTTTGCTGGCAAGGAGTTTATTCAGTTCATCACGGATTCTTTCAACAGAAACCTTCCTGATTGTATCCAGGGCAGGATTGATTGCCTGTACCGTTTGTGCGTGAATGGAAAATCCGAGGCGGGCTGCAAAGCGAATTGCGCGCAAGGGCCGTAATCCATCTTCAGCAAAGCGTTCTGCAGGATTTCCCACTGTGCGGATTATTTTTTTCTTTATATCGTCACGGCCGTTAAAAGGGTCAAGAAGGTGACCGTCAGGAAGTGAAACAGCGATAGCATTCATGGTAAAGTCCCGACGAGAAAGGTCATCGATGATATTGGATGTAAAAGAGATCCGTTCAGGTCTTCGCCCGTCAGTGTATTCCGATTCTGTACGAAAGGTGGTACATTCAACGTGTTGACCCTTGTGAATGATAGTCACTGTACCATGCTGGATTCCGGTCGGTATTACATGACGGAAGAGTGAAATGACCTGTTCCGGTGAGGCATCGGTTGCGACATCCCAGTCAGTGGCCGTTCTCCCCATAAGTGTGTCACGGACAGCACCGCCTACCAGGTACAGGGAGTACCCGGATGAAAGAAAGGGACGTGAAAGTTCTTTTAAGGGTTTTGGTACAGGAAATATAGCCATCGTCAGTGAGTATATCCGCTGATGCCGGCAAATACAACATCAAGAACTGACAGGAGCAGATAGTGACAGCGTTAATTATCACCGGAGGAGGAACTCCTGCAAAAAAAAATCTGGATTTTTACTGTCCATCACCCGATCTGGTTATTGCCGCGGATTCAGGGTTAAGAACCGCATTTGATGCCGGGTATTCAGTTGATTTGGCCGTCGGAGATATGGACAGCCTTGATGATCCAGCTTTGCTTGATCGGTTGTGCGAGAAGTGCATAGAACGATGGCCGGTTGACAAGGATTATACTGATACAGAGCTGGCATTTGCAGCTGCCAGGCGTATGGGTGCTGACAGAATCATTCTTGCTGGCGGCGGCGGCGGACGGCTGGATCATATCTTGTCATTGATACAGCTGTTTGAAAGGCCGGACGGACCTGATATCTGGCTGACGGATTATAACCTGGTTTTACGTCTCGCTGCCGGTTCAGTACCGCAGAGCCTGGATGTGCAAACCGGCAGTGTCCCTTGTGTTGTGTCTTTTTTCCCGGTCCGCGAAACCGCAGTATGTGCAGTTTCAAAGGGTCTTCGATGGCAACTGGATGCAGTGAATTGGTCTGCTGCCGGTTGCAGCCTGAGTAACCGTGCTGACAGTGGTTCATTTACTGTTCAGCTTGGAAAGGGCATACTTCTGGTAATTCTGCCAACAGAATCGAAGGCTGTGTTCAGCATTTCATCAGTATCTTGCTAACAGGTTTAGTACTCGAGTATTCGACCCTGTGTTATCTGGCACTGCGTATACTTGGCTGCAGCGGATCAGTACCCCGGGATACTTCCAGATAGTCAATTAAAACAGGATATTTTGTCAAAATCTCGCCAATCTGGGCAAAACGTTCCAGACGCAGATAGTCTGTTGATGCAGCTTCTACCTGCTCGCTGATAATCGTACTCACTGCCCGCTGTTTTTCTGTTACATAGCTGCGGTAAGTCTGACGGGCAAGGAGGTATAGATCCATATCAGGATATTTCCAGTTTTCAATAATGAGGTCAGTAAGCCTGATTGCTTCCGGCATGGATCGCTGAACAAGATTGAAAAGGGTTGAATTCAATTCAACCGGACCGAAAGCAGCAGGATCCCGGATTTCAAGGACTCGATCGGTGAGGGCGGTTTTGACGGCAAATCGGGTTTCTTCAGCTATCCATGCATTCAGTTCATCTTCATTTTGAATTTTTCCTGTTCGTACAAGAGCGGGAAGGGAATCAATGTCTATTGCTGCAGAAAGCCGGACAGAAGTCTGCCAGCTGAAATCCGGACGGCCCTCCAGCATCTTGGTATATAATTCTGCTGATGGCAGCGAGCCTGATGTTTGCAATGAAACAGAAACCGGACGCAGGTTAAAAGGAATAAGACTGGTATTTGTCGGTATCAGCCGTTGCCATTTCCAGGTAATTATACCGGGTTCGATAATCACCGGTTCAGTACCGCCTGTTTTAGATACCATGACTGCATAATGACCCGGGGGTATGAAGAGCTGAACCCATCCTGCTGTAAAAAGGCCTGCGCCGATTAACAGGATGAACAGCAGAAATACTAAAAACTTTTTCATACATACCCCCGTAAATAGTGTATAGTAATATCAAATGGAGTATAGCTTACTTTGAGGTTCAGGAAAAGCGGAAAACAACTGACTGTCAGATTTTTACACCGTACCATTCTTTTCTTTTCTGTTTTTACTCTTGTGTTGTGGTTGTTCTTTATTTTTGGAAATTTTCAATTATTTAAAAATGAAACGCTTACAGCTTTGCTGCACCTGATCAGATTGTGCGGAACAGCAACATCAATTCTGTCGACAGTGGTCATAGTGGTTGAATTGATACTGTTTTTTATGCAACGCCGACGTTTATATCTAATGATGGTTGGAGTCAGCCTGCTTTGCGGGATCTTGGGCTTGATATATGCTGTGATATCTTCCACCATAATTCTCTTGTCAAACGGGTTGACTTATTCAATATAAAAGGTTTTTTAAGGACTGATGCGGGAAGCTTTTTCTGTCCCGGAAATGGTAATTCATTGACAAAGCACCGGAGGCTGCCGTATCATGCACTATTGCTTATGAATACCGCAACCCGTTTATATGCTGTCAGGGGAGCTGTGTGCTGCCAGAATACTGTTGAAGACCTGCAACAGTGGGTTCCCGAGTTATACAGCCGGCTAATGAAAAAAAACAATCTGGATGAAGCCGACCTGGTGTCTGTTTTGTTTTCAGTAACTCCTGATATTGATGCACTTAATCCTGCTACTGCTCTCAGACAAGCTGGTCTTGCTCTGCAAGCACCCTTGTTTGCGAGTGCCGAGCCGGTTGTTTCCGGCATGTTGCCAGGGGTAATCCGTATTTTAATTACAGCTTATGCCTCAATCCCGCTGGAACCTGTGTATCTGAACGGCGCAGAAAGTCTTCGGCCTGATCTGTTTGATCGGGACAGGTCCGAATGCTGATACCCACCCGTATCAGCAGTATATGGCAAGTTGCACGGGAGTATGCCGGAATAGCTGAAGCTGGCGGGGTTAAAAATGTTGTATGCTCCCTTTCTGAAGCTTTAGTCCGTGCAGGCATAGATGTTACGGTTTTTCTGCCGTATTACGGTTGTGTAACGCCTGATCGCATCCCTGGCCTTGCTCCGCTTACAACTGTTCTCGAGTCAGAAATAGAGGTTGCCTGTGTTCTGTATCCTGTAGCTTACAGAACAGGAACACTCAATGGTGTACGGATTATTCTTGTCGATTCTCCTGTCTTTCGTGAAAAGTCCGGTGTATATACCTACACAGACGCGGATGAAAATATACTGCGGGGCCGTTTCCGGGGACACGGACATTTTGATGTTGATATTATGAACCTGTTGCTTCAGAAATCAGTACTCTTTTTTTCAAAAAAAACAGGTTTTGCACCGAATATTCTTCATTGCCAGGATGCCCATACGGCTTTACTGCCAGCATATGCCAAAACCTGTCCGGTATGTGGAAGTCTGTTTTCCGGAACTTCCTTTTTTGTGACAATTCATAATGCCGGTCCTGGTTATCGTCAAACAATACACAGCTTTGAGCGGGCAAGAGATTTAACCGGTTTTTCCGAACAGATTATCAGCCAAGCCATGCTGAATGGAATTTTTGAGCCTTTTTTATGCGCTGCACAGTTTGCTGCCTTAACAACAGTGTCACCCTGGTATGCTCAGGAGCTTACAAACCCGCGATTTGACAGTTCCAACGGCGGAATATCCGGTGAACTTTGCCGCCGGGGTTTCGGTATAACAGGTATAACTAACGGTATAGACTATTCCCGATACAATCCAACTGATACAAGGGTAAGTCTTTTACCATTCAGCTTTAATCCGGAAACGGGTGATCTTCGGGGTAAGTATTTATGCCGTGATTCTTTGCTTTCGCGGATACGAGCGGAAAAAACCGCACCCGAGTTGGTACAGCATGGTTCTTTGGAGCCTCCGTCCGATGCCGTTTATTTTGTGTATCATGGCAGAATCGCCCGTCAAAAGGGTCTGTATGCACTTGCTGCTGCCATAGAGCAGGTTCTTGCTGCAGTACCCCGGGCTGTGTGGATTATTACCGGACAGGGTGAACCTGAGCTGGAAAACATGCTGTCAGCTATGGCCAGGACACACACTGGCAGACTGGTGTATCTGCGCGGTTATGAACGCTCATTTGCGCGGTTATGTGTAGCCTCCGGTGATTTTCTGGTCCTGCCCAGCGTATTTGAACCCTGCGGCCTTGAAGACCTTATCGGACAGATTTATGGAACAATTCCGGTTGCCCGGGCTACCGGCGGATTGCAAAAAATCTTGCACAACGAAACCGGATTTTTATACGAATCCGGTGAAAATGACGGACTGGTTCTGGCCGAGTTATGTAAACAGCTTGCAGAACAATTACACTCTCCGGATCCTGGTGCGGATCACCCCTTTCAGTCCTTGATCACACGAGCGGCCTTACGGGTTCACGAGCTTTTTAATTGGGATCAGATTGTTCAGGATGGGTATCTTCCTTTGTTTGCGGAATACAGTTCTTCAGCTTCAGAAAAACGCGATGAGTTTTTCGTGGAACCCTTGACATACTAAGTTCTTTCAGATAAAGTCCTTCTTGTCCATGATGCCAACTTAGCTCAGCTGGCCAGAGCACGTGATTTGTAATCTCGGGGTCCAGGGTTCGAATCCCTGAGTTGGCTGACGCTGAACACTCGGCGGTTATCATGTATTATCGGGGGGAGATTCCCGAGCGGTCAAAGGGGGCAGACTGTAAATCTGTTGGCTCAGCCTTCCAAGGTTCGAATCCTTGTCTCCCCAAAAGCCTTCCCTTTCAGGGAGGGTTTTTTTTTGCATTTTTTTCAGGAGGGAACAGATGGATAAGCCTTTTTATTCAAACGGATTACTGTTCACCTGTCTTCAGTGTTCCGCCTGCTGTCGTCATGATCCGGGTTTTGTATATTTATCGGAAAAAGATCTTGAAAAACTCCAAAAGTGGTCTACCTTGGACAGAGATACCTTCATATCAACATTTTGCCGTTGGGTTCCCTGCGCAGACGGGCTTGATTATTTGACCCTCAAGGAAAAGCCTGATTATGACTGCATTCTTTGGGAAAACGGCTGTACAGCATATGAGAACAGGCCCCTGCAGTGTTCGGCTTTTCCGTTCTGGGCTTCGTTATTGCAGGATGAGGACTGGTGGAATGCCGCAGCTGCAGATTGTCCCGGTATGAATAAGGGTGCGTTTCATGATGCAGGGGTGATTCAGGAGCATCTGCACAGAAGGCGTGCAGAGCCGTGTATTACCCGGCCGCAATATAATGAATCACGGGGATAGCGACTGTTGATTACAGAGCTGGCAGATTACCAGCGAGCCCGTATATGTCGTAGGTCTTTAGGGTGCATCGTAAAACTACATTGTTTTTTCGGGGTACCCTTTATCAGCTTTCAAGGAGGCAGCGATGCGGATCCATTTTTGGGGTGTTCGAGGATCTATCCCGTCTCCCTTGTCTCCTTCACAGATAGAAAACCGGATAGCGGCAATAGTACAAAGAATTACTCCCCGGGATATTGAAACACCGGATTCAAGACAGCGATTTATTTCAGCATTACCGCAATGGCTTAACGGAACTGTAGGAGGTAATACCTCCTGCATAGAAGTTGAAACCTCCTCCGGTGACACAATTTTACTTGATGCCGGCAGCGGTATTCGTGAATATGGTCTTTTTGAAGCAGCACGGTTACGTTCCTGTCGTGATAACGGTGGAAGGACATATCATATCTTTTTGTCGCATTTTCATTGGGACCACATTCAGGGTTTACCTTTTTTTCCCCAGGCTTATAATCCCGCAAATCGTCTTTGTTTTTACAGTACCAATCCCGATATGGAAAATCTGTTGTATGAACAGATGAAGGGACCTTTTTTCCCCGTTCCCATGTCGTTCTTTAATGCTTCACTGGAATTTCATCATCTGTCAGCCGAGAATGATTCCATCCGGGTCGGATCAGCCCGGATAGCCTGGCGAAAAGTAAATCATCCCGGCGGTTGCACATCATTCAGCATTACTGATGAAGGGAAAAAATGCATTTATGCCACCGATACCGAATTGGCCCAGGAAGATTTTCACAGAACGGAAGAAAATTGTGTTTTTTTTGGAAAAGCGGACATGCTGATTATTGATGCGCAGTATACAATGAGTGAAGCACTGGAAAAAAGCGGGTGGGGTCACTCATATTTTTCGCTATCTGTTGATTTTGCTGCAACCTGGAACATCCGCAAATTGTTCCTTTTCCATCATGAGCCGACATATACCGATAAAAAAATTTATTCGCTCAGACAATCTGCTCAATGGTATCTCGATTACGTCGGTAATTCTGTACCGGAGATTCTTGTCGCGCGTGAAGGTGAAGACGTATATTTATGACAGATGAAGATGGTTTTCACTACCGGTTCAGCACAGAAGAAATTCGCGAACTGACACCCTTGTTGAGAAAGGCTGTACAGGTTGAAAAACGGGGAGTGCTGGAATCTTTTTACCGGTGTCTGGAAAATGTATTATATCAATCAATGACAATTGAAGAGGCGGAACAGCATTTTAATGAAAGCAAAACAAAATAATAATACGGTTTTTATTGTAGTTGTTTGTCTGATTGCGGTGTTTTTTGCAGGAGCAGCGGTTTTTTTTGCAACGATCGTCTCACCTCGTTCACAGGAGCAGGATTCCTTGTTTACTGTGCGTCAGGGAGCAACCGCACGAACAGTTGCACGTGATTTGCAGGATACAGGCCTTATACGTTCGGAACTGGTATGGTATTTGATAGCGAGACAGCGGTCAAGCCGCATCAAGGCGGGAACATACCGTATTCCTGCAGGCTCAAACGCCTGGAAAATACTCGATATAATGGAGACCGGGCGAACAGAACACGTACGGATTACCATTCCGGAGGGTATGACGATCGGCAAAACTGCCCGATTCCTGGAAAGCTCCGGAGTTGTTGTAGCAGAAGATTTTATTGCTGCCGCCCGGAATCCCGAGATTCTTTCGAAGTGGGGAATCCCGTCATCCACTGCAGAAGGATATCTCTTTCCTGATACCTACTTTCTGCCTTTTGACAATGAGGCTGAAACACTTGTAAATCTTATGATTGGAAACTTTTTTCGACGTATTGAACAGTTTGAGGGTGTCCCGAGTGACAGAAAAGAGCTTCACAATCTGGTTACTCTTGCAAGTATTGTAGAGCGGGAGTACCGCATCCCGGCAGAGGCCCCGAAAATAGCCGGTGTTTTTTCAAACCGTCTCCGTATCGGTATGGGTTTGCAGTCCTGTGCTACAATCGAGTATATAATAACTGAAATTCAATCCTTGCCTCATCCGTCACGCCTTACAACCTCGGATCTTGCTATTCCAAGCGATTACAACACTTATCTATGGGCAGGACTGCCGCCTGGTCCCATCTCCAACCCCGGAAGAATAGCCCTGGAAGCAGCATTTAATCCTGACAGAACACGGTATCTTTATTTTCGTCTGGTAAATGCTGTTACCGGTGAACATTATTTTTCCCGGACGCTGGAAGAGCATGCCCAGGCCGGACGCGATTTGACACTGAAGGCAGCAGCCCGCTGATGAAAAGGATCAGCAGTGATTCAATTGATGAGGTAAATAACCGCACTGATATGGTTGCCCTTGTCGGCGAGTATACAAGACTCGAACGCCGGGGGGATGACTGGTGGGGATGCTGTCCATTTCATAACGAAAAAACCCCTTCTTTTCATGTTGTGCCGGCAAAGAAGATGTGCTGGTGTTTTGCCTGCTCAAAGGGCGGCGGGCCTATCAATTTTTTGATGGAGATGGAAAAGCTGGATTTTGCTGAAGCGGTTCAAAATCTGGCAAAACGGGCCGGGGTAGAATTGATTTGGGATGGGGGCGGCACAGAGGCCCCTCCGGTGAATAACACCCGTGACCAGCTTATTGAGCTGTATGACAGGGTTGCCGGGAGTTTTCACTGGCTCCTGACCGAGAGTCCGCAAGGGAAGAAGGCTTTTGAATATCTTCAAACCAGAGGTGTTGATTCAGCTGTTATTGAGCGGTTTCATTTGGGCTTTGCTCCTGCTGATCGTCGCTGGTTGCATTCTTTTTTAAGAAAAAAAGGGTATTCTTCTGATTTTTTATCTTCCAGCGGTCTTTTTTCCAAAAAATTTCCTGAAACCGCTTTCTTTTCAAACAGATTGATGTTCCCGATACATAACAGGCAGGGAAAAACTGTTGCTTTCGGTGGTCGAATTCTGGAAGGCGAGGGTCCAAAATATCTGAATTCAGGTGATTTGCCCCAGTTTAAAAAGGGTGAAACCCTGTTTGCGTTTGATCTGGCATTGCCGGAGATACGTAAATTAAAATCGGTGATTTTTTGTGAAGGTTACATGGATGTTATCGCCTGGCATCAAGCCGGCATAACAAGGGCTGTTGCTCCTTTGGGAACTGCTTTTACAATGGAACAGGCCCGGATGGTGCGTTCTTTTGCTGAAACTGTGTATCTTTCGTTTGATTCTGATCAGGCGGGGCAAACTGCAACCTATAAAGCAATATTATTATGCCGCCAACTCGGCTTTTTGGTAAGGGTAATTGATATCCGCGGAGGCAAGGATCCGGCTGATATTTTACTTTCACAAGGGTCCGAGGCCTTGATTAAATTGCTTGAGAACTCTATAATCGATATGGATTATCTCATACTGTCTGCCGGACAGAGGTTTGATGTGTCCAATCCGGAAGGGAAAACTCGGGCTTCTGCTTTTTTGTTTCCATATCTGGATGTGCTTGAATCTGATATACAAAGGGAGTCAACAATCAGCCGGATCGCGGCGGCTCTTGGATCGACAGAAAAAGCCTTATGGTCGGACTATAGTTCCGGAAGGCATGGCACTCGCCAATCAACCGTTCCTGCAAGAACTGCTGCATCATCAGATAAAAGAGTAATTAAAAGAACTGCCGAGCTGCGCGCCGTGTTGGCCGTTGCGGCTAATACCGGTTTTTTTTCTTTAATGCGCTCTCAACTGACTTCAGATGATTTTGAAGATCCGGTAGCTCGTGATTTGTATATTGTCCTTGAGGAATGCTTCAGGCTGCAGTCTACGTCGAATGAATCAATCCTGGCCCGTTGTTCAGATGAAGAACTGCGAAACCTGGTAACTGAAACGATAATGAACGGAGAGTTTTCCGGGAATGTCGAAAAGGTTATCTCGGACGGTATCCAGCTGGTTAAACGGAATGGTTTGGAAAAACGGCGGGCACACCTTGTGAGCAGAATTAACCTTTTGCGTGGAAATCACCCGGATGATGTCCGGACCTTGCAAGAGATGATAGCAGAAAAACAGAGCATTGACGAAGCGCTCGCCAAATTGAAGGATATGAATGAATGACGGATCTTGAACTTGATCCCGCAGTAGTCAAACTGCTTGAGTACGGAAAAGAAAAGAAGGTCATCAGCTGGGATGAGCTGAATGATTTGCTTCCTGAAACTATTTTAAATACTGACAAGATGGATCAGGTGCTGGTCCTCCTCGAACAAAATAAAATACAGCTTCTGGAAGAAGATTCTGTTGCAGATGAAGACTCCCCTGAACCTCAGAAGAAACCTGAGGCGGGCGACCGAAAGAAACTGGTATATAACGATAAAGATTCCTCGATTGATGATCCTATTCGGCTGTATTTGCGGGAGATAGGCAAGGAAAACCTGCTTACTGCCGAACAGGAAGTCGAGCTGTCAAAAAAGATGGAGGACGGGGAAAACATCATAAAGGGTGTTATAAAACACTCAGGTATGATTATTCCCGAGTTTTATGCCATTGCTCAAAAGGCCTTCTCCAAAATTGATCCTCATGAAAGTAATAAGCCCCGTAAAGAGCTTAATGAGGAAATGGCAGAGAAACGTCGTCTTAAACAGCTGTACGGTGAAACACTCAAGTCTATACTGCCCGAGATGAAACAATACATGGTGTTAAAAAAACGCCTGTTTGATCGCGATCAGGTCAGTACTATCTTTGAAGATGATGAATTGATGGATGTTCGCGGCAAGTTTCTTCCTGTTCTGGAGCTTGCCGAGATTCAATCCGAGGAAATCGAACGGTTTTCAGAGAAGTATATCGAAGCAACCAGAAAAATCCGTGAATACCGGCGCCGTCAGGAAAAGAAAGAAAAAGAGCTGCGCCTTTCAGATTATGGAGAACTCCGCAACCTGGGAAAACGTCTGGCTTTGGCACGGGAACGGTCAAAACTGGAGCAGGAGCTGGGTTTATCTGCCAATGAAATTAAGGAAGTATATACCCAGATTCAGTTGATCAATCGCAAGCTTCGCAAACTTGAGTATGACTTTGAAAACACTGTTGAGGAAATCATTGCGATGGCCAAGGAAATTCACCGCGGCCGTGTAATGATGAAAAGTGCAAAAGACAGACTGATTAATGCAAACCTTCGTCTTGTAGTTTCCATTGCCAAAAAATATACCAATCGCGGACTTCATTTTTTTGACCTTGTCCAGGAAGGCAATATTGGTTTGATCAAGGCTGTCGAAAAATTTGAATACCGGAAGGGTTACAAGTTTTCA
The DNA here is from genome assembly GCA_964641135.1 of uncultured Treponema sp. Classification (GTDB taxonomy): domain Bacteria; phylum Spirochaetota; class Spirochaetia; order Treponematales; family Treponemataceae; genus Teretinema. The sequence continues at coordinate 14,138 of CAZXJV010000025.1, forward strand.
ACCTATGCTACCTGGTGGATACGTCAGGCTATTACCCGGTCTATCTCGGATCAGGCCAGAACAATTCGTGTACCGGTTCACATGATTGAACAGATCAACAAGGTTGTACGCGAATCCAGGCAGTTGATGCAACGGCTGGGCCGGGAACCGACAGATGAAGAAGTCGCCGAACAGCTTGGCTGGAATGTAGCCAGGGTGAAGCAGGTAAAGAATGTAGCACGCGAACCGATATCTTTGGAAACACCGATTGGTGAAGAAGAAGATTCTCTTCTTGGTGATTTCATTGAAGACAAGGATGTTGAAAATCCTGCAAATCAGACTGCGTTTACCCTGCTTCAGGAACAACTCCGTTCTGTGCTGGCAACACTGCCGCCCCGTGAGCAGGAAGTACTCAAGATGCGTTTCGGACTCGATGACGGCTATTCACTGACTCTTGAAGAGGTTGGTTTGTATTTTAACGTAACCCGTGAACGCATTCGTCAGATTGAAGCAAAAGCGCTCAGACGGCTCAGGCATCCCCGTCGAAGCCGAAAGTTGAAAGGCTATCTTGATAATTGACAGCAGGTCATATAAATATCACTTTGCAGCATGTAGGTACATGCATCCGGTAACAGGAGAGGAAAGATATAATGGTTATGAACGAAACATTTGATATGCTGGAAAAACTCCAGGGTGTATTGGTGCAGAAAAACCGTGTTTCTGCGGCAATTGATTCGGCTCCAAAGCTTTTGGTGACCCAGGAAGAACTCCTTGCCCGTCTGAAAAAAGGGTATATAGAAAAAAATGAACAGTATGAGTCTGTACGTAAACATATAGCTGATTTGAAAACTCAGCTATTTGAAGCTGAAAGTGCCCGCGAACGTTCAGAAAAAGCCATGGATACCATAAATACCCAGCGTGAATATGAAGCTCTTGATAAAGAGATCCGTGAGGCCACCGAACGTGAACAGACTGTTCGTAAAGAAATCCAGAAAGATGAACGGGTGTATCAGGATCTTGATGAAGAACTCAAACGGGAAGAAGCCCTTATCCAGCAGCAAGAACAGGAACTGAATGACCGCAAAGATAAACTTGCTGCCGAGATTTCTTCCCTGCAAAGCGAACTTAAGTCTCTTGAAAAAGAAGAACAGTCCTGTACCGCTAAAATGGAACCGGATCTGGTATATAAATTTGAGCGAATCGTCCGCAGTAAAGATAGCGGTATCGTGAAGATTCTGGGCAAGGTGTGCAACGGCTGTCATATGATCCTGCCTGCCCAGCTGGTAAACGATGTGCGCAGCAGCAGCAAAATAAAATTTTGTCCGTATTGCAGCAGAATCTTGCGGTTTGATGAGACATCTGATGATGACGGTACAGAAATATTCTTCAGCGATGAAGATGCGGGAAGTCTTGCCGATCTTGATGATTTTTCCGATGAAGATGACGAAGATGCCGATGATGACGGTGATGATGCGGATCTTGATGATGAAAAAATGGATTATGAAGAGTAAGATTCAAGCAGAGGGCAGGAAGATCGCATAACTGCCTCAGGCAGCTTGTGAGGAAAGTCCGGGCTCCTTCGGAAATGATGCCGGTTAACGACCGGGGACTTGCGGCACAAGTCGCAGGTTACGGACAGCGCCACAGAAAAAATACCGCCGTATCGGCCTTCCGGCCTGTACGGTAAGGGTGAAAAGGCGGGGTAAGAGCCCACCGCGTTGCCGGCAACGGCACGGCATGGCAAGCCCCATCAGGAGCAAGACCGAGCAGTAAAGGATATTCCGATCCGCTACTTTACGGGTTGGTCGCTAAAGGTTCGCGGCAACGCGGTACCGCAGATAGATGATCTTCAGGTGCGAACGTGCCTACAGAACCCGGCTTATATGCCCTCTGCTTTTTTTTATCCGGAAGGGTGGTATCTTTTCCGGTTTTTTTTTGTTAGTATGAGACAGATCAAAAGTTTTTTGAATTGCCCCATACAGAAACAGCAGGTGGATTACAATGGGCTTGAAATCAAAGCAGTATCGCTATACTCTTACCGGAAAACGTGGTTTTTTTTCATCCGGTTCGGTAATACTTGGTGGTATACTCCTGTTCATCCTGCTATCCGGTACTGCGTTTATCCTTGTACGCCGTTCCTTTACCCCTGTTCCTTCCATATCGGTGTTATATCGTCAATGGCAACAATCTGATTATTCTGTAGTTCACGATACAGCCGCCCAAATTCTTGCCGCAAGACCTCTTGATGGAACTTCGCTGGCTTTGCATGGTTTTTCCGCTTATTATCTGTTTGTCGAAGAGACAGATCCTGCACAGGCGCAGTTGTATCTGGTAACAGCAATCAACAGTCTTCGTAATGCTTTGTATCGGGTTTCATCCGAGGATAAAACCGCAATCGCATATGTCCTGGGCAAGGCCTATTATCATCGTGGATACTACTATGCTGATCTTTCGCTCAAGTATCTTGATATTGCCCGTTCAAACGGTTTTTCAGCCGGTGATCTCGAAGAATTCAGAGGACTGGCAGCAGCCAGTCTTGGCGATTATGAACTAAGCAATCAAGCGTTCACTGCCGCTTTAGCCGGAAACCCCTCAGATATTCTGCTTCACGCAATAGCAGATAATTATTACAAACTTGGAGATACCGACAGGGCAAAACAATATCTTTTCGAGGCAATCGCTATTTCTGTAAATGAAGTGCTGCAGTTAAAGTGCCGTACTCTTTTGGGAACAATCCTGTTTGCCGAGGGAAGGCTTGACGATGCAATGGGCGAATTTACGACAATTCTGCAAAAAGATCCGAATTCAGCTGACGCACATTACGGACTTGGTGTAATATATGAGACTCAAGGCGATATGATCAGGGCACGGGCCGAGTGGCGGCGTGCGATACGTCTTGATCCGGTTCATCCCGGTGCCCGAAGCAAACTGAACCTGTAGATCTGTAAAACAACGGGCTGCTTTTATGCACATAATCGCAGCCCTTTGAATAATAAATTACCCTTGCGGGGAGGAATGAATACATCATGGGTTTTTTTTCCAGTCTTTCAGCCGATATCGGCATTGATCTTGGTACCTGTAACACACTTATTTACGTTCGCGGTAAAGGTATTGTGGTAAATGAGCCGTCTGTTGTTGCAGTTGAACGTGGAACCAAGAAGGTTGTTGCTGTTGGCGCAGAAGCCAAACGCATGCTCTGGAAGACACCAGGGAACATTATAGCCATTCGGCCCCTCAAAGACGGGGTGATTGCCGACATGGACACTACAGAGAAAATGATCCGTTATTTTGTTTCAAAGATCCTTCCCAGACACGGTTTGATAAAACCGAGAATGGTAATTGGAATACCCAGTTGCATTACGGATGTTGAAAACAGGGCTGTAAAAGAAAGTGCCTTTAAAGCCGGCGCACGAGAAGTGCAGGTAATTGAAGAATCCCTGGCGGCTGCTATTGGCGCCCAGATCCCTATTCATGAACCGGCAGGCCATATGGTTTGTGATATTGGTGGCGGAACTACAGAGGTATCGGTAATCTCTTTGGGAGGCATGGTTGTAACAAATGCGATTCGTCTCGGCGGCGATGAATTTGACCAGGCAATCATCAAACATGTCAGATCTGTCCACAACCTCATCATTGGCGAGCAGACTGCCGAGCGCCTGAAGGTTGAAATCGGAAACGCTTCTCCCGAAAAAAATATTGAAAAGGTAGAGATCAAAGGTACCGATGCGATTACCGGTCTGCCCAGACGTCTCGAGATTGATTCTGTAGAGGTTCGTGAGGCGCTTAAAGACCCGATAACCCAGATTGTAGAGGAAATCAAGCGTACTCTTGCCCAAACTCCCCCGGAACTTGCGGCGGATATCGTTGAACGCGGTATTGTGATGACCGGCGGCGGTGCTCTTTTGAAGGGGCTGCCGAAGCTGATATCAAAGGAAACCGGAGTTCCTGTTATCCTTGCGGAAAATCCGATGGACTGTGTTGCGATCGGTGCAGGACAGTACTATGAGACTTTCAAGGATATGTCCATCGACCGCAGTGTATATGACAATCTGAACAACTGATGAATATTCGTGGTTTATTCCGCTTCAGACGTGATGCCTTCGCCCTGACACTGTATGTCCTGATTTCAATCACCTTGCTCGGCTTTTCCGGCGGGGGATTTGTAACCGGCTTCAGAAGAATGGGATTTTCGATGATGTCCGGAGCGGAACGGGGAATGTATTCAGTCGTTTCATTTTTTACCGGTACTGTAACAGCAATCAGGGAACTGACCGTATTACGACAGCGATACGATGAGCTGGTTTCCCGGATGAGCGATTACGAATTGTTGCAGCGCAGCAATGCCGATATACGAAAAGAAAATGACCGGCTTCGCGAACTGCTCGGTTTTACACAGACCCTGGAAACCCGAAATATCCCCGCAGAAATCATTGGACGTGATCCCAATAATCTGTACTCGGGAATAACGATAAACCGCGGTTCCCGCCATGGAATCCGCAAGAACATGCCTGTTGTTTCTTTTCAGGGCGGTGATACCGGTCTGGTCGGAAGGATTGTAGAAGTGGGTCGTTCTACCAGCATGATTATGCCTGTGTATGATTTGCAGTGCTTTGTTTCTGTCCGGCTTGAGCTGAGCCGTTATGACGGTCTTGTAAACGGGCAGGGAAGTCCGGAAACCCCTCTTGCCATGCGCTATGTCAAAAAGCGTGCCCGTGATGAAATCAGCATTGGGGAACGAATCCTTACCTCCGGTGAGAACACACACTATCCCGGCAATATTGCCGTGGGCGTAGTTTCACAAATCAGAGGACTCGATTATGAAACAAGCCTGGAGCTTGATATAGATCCAGTTATCGATTTTTCCAGGCTGGAAACTGTTTTCGTGCTTGATCTGTTAAATCCCCAGGAGGAAGAATAATGACCTCCCGTGTTTTTTTATGGACCGGAGTAACCATTTTATTTTTATCGTTGTTCGAAGCATCGGTCCTTTCCAATTTACATGTTTTGCCTGTTTTGCCGGATCTGGTACTTCTGGTAATAGTATATGTTTCGTTTACTAACGGTTCTTTTACCGGCTCATCGACAGGTTTTGTTGCAGGCTTCATGGTCGATTTTTTGTCAGCAGCGCCGGTCGGTCTTAATTCGTTTATACGCTCGATAACAGGATATCTGTTTGGTAAATGTGCCGGAGCATTTAATCCTGACCGTGTGCTGATTCCGGCTTTGATGGGCTGTGCCGCAACTGTATTAAAAGTCATTCAGATCAGCCTGCTGTTTTTCTTTTTCGGCGACCAGATTTTGAATTATCAGCTGTCGGAACATCTGTTTTGGCTTGAACTTGCATTAAATACACTTGCAGCGCCTGTTGTATTCTGGTTGATGGGTCAGTTTCCCAATCTGTATAACGACAGGCCAAGGAATGCTTGATGGCCGACAGCGAAGTACGCCTTAGCCGCATTCGTTTTTTGGGATTGCTTATTCTGTTAACGATGATAGGCTATGTCTGGTCCCTTTATGATTTGCAGGTGATTAAAGGGGAAATATACCGTCGCCGTTCACAGAATATATCGCAGCGATCCAGAAAGATTACTGCACAGCGCGGAGAAATTTACGACCGCCATGCAACAGTACCAATGGTATTGAATATTGATTCTTTTGCTGTTGATATTACGCCCGGGGAGATTCCGGTTGATGCCTTTTCTACTGTATCAGCCAGACTTGCTGTATTATTGGGAATTACCCAAGCCCAGGTTGAGCAGCGCGTACCTGCCTCAATCCGCAGGTCATTTCAAACAGTTGAAGTCCGTTCCAATGTACCGTATTCTGTAATAGCCACCATTGCCGAGAATATCGATGAACTACCGGGTGTTTCATGGCAGTCAAAACCGATACGTAACTATGTTGAAACAGGGTCAATGTCACATGTAGTTGGCTACGTAGGCGACATAACCCGTGAAGAACTCAAGATCTTTTTCAACAAGGGCTACACTGCAAACAGTTTGATCGGCAAAACCGGGATTGAAAAGCAATATGATGAACTTCTCAGAGGTGTTGACGGTTTTGAATACCGCACCGTAGATGTAAAAGGCAGGTTTATTCCCAACAGCTTGACCATCAGGCCTCCGGAGATGGGAAAGAATCTGGTATTGACTATTGATCGTAAAATTCAGCAATTAGCAGAGAACGCATTGGGTAAACGTATTGGTACGGCTGTTGTGCTCAAGCCTTCTACCGGTGAAGTGCTGGCCATGGTATCCTATCCTTTCTTTGATCCCAATATTTTTAGCGGATCAAATCCGGGGGATGAATACATGCGCCTGGTTAATGATCCGAACAATCCTCTTTTGAACCGTGTTGTAAACGCCAGTTATCCTCCTGCTTCTACCTTCAAGATTGTAATGTCAACTGCTCTCAGAGAGGAGAACTCAATTTCTCCGGACCGGAGAATCGAGTGTACCGGTGAAATTTATTTTGGAGACCGTATTTTCCGATGCCATATCCGTAAACCGGGCCATGGACCGGTTGATCTTAGAACAGCTCTGGCTCAGTCCTGCAATGTGTATTATTGGGTTACCGGCCGTGATAATCTGGGTGTTGAAAGGATAGCTCGCTATGCCCAGGAATTCGGACTTGGAGCTTCAGCAGAAATTGATTTACCGAGCCAGTCTTCAGGTTTTATTCCAACTCCACAATGGAAGGAGCGCCGGTTTCATGAGCGATGGCTTGGCGGCGATACCATGGCAATGGCTATCGGACAGGGATATATGCTGACAACCCCGTTACAGATGGCCAATGCTGTGGCCATGATTGTAAACGATGGTGTTATTTACAGACCACATCTTTTGAAAGAAGTCCGGGATCCTGTAACGAACGCTGTTATAACCCGTACAACCCCCAAGGTTCTGCGGAAAGCAGAGTTTGCATCCGAGACCTGGGCACGTGTTCGTGAAGATATGCGCTATGTAATCACAAATGGAACTGCACAGTTCCCGATGCGTAATCGGGTAGTACAGACAGCGGGAAAAACGGGAACAGCAGAGGTTGGACTTTCTGACCGCTGGCACTCCTGGATGGTGGCATACGGACCGTATGATGCACCTGCAAGCGAGGCTGTTGTAGTTGTTGTAATGGTTGAAGCGGCAAACCAGTGGGAATGGTGGGCTCCCTATGCAACAAACATAATATTTCAGGGTATCTTTGCAGACCAGACATATCAGGAAGCGGTTGACGCCCTTGGTTTCCGCTCAATTTCCACACCTCGTGGGAGGGCCGAATGACCTTAAAGAATTTTACCTATTTCGATTACATGTTGTTTCTTGCGGTCTTGATCCTCACTGCAATCGGCATTGCTTTTATTTATTCTTCAGGTGTAAATTCTGCAGGTATGCTTGTCACCAACGAGTATATCAAGCAAATTATCTGGGCAATCAGCGGCATGATTTTCATGTTGTTGATTACTTTTATCGATTACCGCCGTTACGGAGATCGAACATCCCTGATATTTACTGTGGCGATGCTCCTGCTGGTTTACACACGGCTTTTTGGCCGGTATGTAAACGGGGCAAAAAGCTGGATCGGAATTGGCGAACTGGGAATACAACCTTCCGAATTCACCAAACTCGTATATATATTGTTTCTGGCTTGGTATTTACAGGCTTCACGCAATTCCGACAAGCCGCTTATACGTTTTATTAAAGCCGGAGCAATCATGATGATTCCGGTTATGCTTATTATGACCCAGCCTGACCTGGGTACCGCTTCGGTTTATTTTCCTGTTTTTTTGGCTATGTGCTTTGTTGCCGGTTTACCGGTTCGTTATATTAGCATGGTTCTGTTGGGCGGTGCTCTTACGGCAATTTTCACCGTATTACCCCTATGGGAGACAGCTATAGTTCAACAGCCGGTTGCTTTTGTGCGGATTTTTTCCGATATCAGATTTACCGGAATTGCCATAGTTGCCCTGGGCATTATTACCGTACTTGCAATGCTTGGTCAGCTTATGTTTAAAAACCGGTATTACTACTGGATAGCCTATTTTTGCGGTATAATAACCTTTGCGCTGATTGCTTCTGTGGCTGCTCATCTGGTCCTTAAGGATTATCAGATAATGCGCTTGATTGTATTTTTGGATCCAAACGTTGATCCCCTGGGCTCCGGATGGAATATTATCCAGTCAATTACGGCCATCGGTTCCGGCGGTCCCTGGGGAATGGGCTTCTTGCAGGGAACTCAAAGTCATTACCGCTTCCTGCCGCAGCAAAGCACCGATTTTATCTTTAGCATCCTGAGTGAAGAATGGGGATTTGCAGGCGGTAGCGTGGTATTTGTTTTATATGGAATTATCATGTACAGGTGTATGGTTATTATCAGAAAAACCGGAAATCAGTTCGGTGTTTTGATTGCAACCGGAATACTTGCTATGTTCTTTTTTCATTTTATCGTAAATGTCGGTATGGTAATGGGACGTATGCCAATTACAGGAATACCTTTGCTCTTTTTATCATATGGTGGTTCATCCTTGTGGACTGCCATGGCGTCCATCGGTCTTCTGATGAGCATCAATATGCGCCGCCTTGAGCAATAAAAGTCGGCACCAAAAAAACCTGCGAACAACAAGCGCCCTTAACGGGCCCGGAGAAATTAATGCATTATATCAACCCGGTTGATGCCCTTGGGCACAGCCTTCTTACAGTACAAAATCCCGCAAGGTATCTTGGCGGAGAGTACGGCCAGATTAGAAAGGAAGACGCAGACCTTACTGTTGCCTTGACCTTTCCTGATTTATACGAGATTGCAATGTCGAACCTCGCCATAAAAATCATCTATGACCAGTTAAACAGGATTGACCGGGTGCGATGCGAACGGGTATTTGCTCCTGCTCCCGACTTTGAAGAATTGCTCTCCAGCCGTGCTGTGCCCTTATATACACTTGAATCCGGCATACCTGTCGGTGAAACTGATATCCTTGCTGTCAGCCTCGGCTATGAACCGGGTATTACAGCCTTGTTAACCATACTGAGCAGTTCAGGAATTCCGCTCCGCTGTGCAGACCGCACTGAAAAAGATCCGGTCGTTCTTGCCGGTGGCTGCGGAGTAACAAATCCTGCTCCCTTTTCTGCTTTTATTGATGCCTTTTATATCGGTGAGGCCGAGGCCGGACTTACTTTATTGATCGAGCGATGTGCCCAGGCCCGCCGAAATGGTGCCAACAGATCAGATCTTCTTGCCATAATTGCTGAAGATCCTGCTGTCTGGACCCCGCAAAAGGATATTCTCCGTTCCGGTACGACACCGTGTGCCCGACGGGCGATATATGATGGTTTCGGAAGCAGCACGGACAGCGCTGTGTGTTTTCCGGTACCCAATGTACGCATTGTACAGGATCACGGCGTTGTAGAAATCATGCGAGGCTGTCCCAACGGTTGCCGTTTTTGTCATGCCGGTATGTATTATCGTCCCCAACGCATGATGGATACAGACCGGATTGAACGAGATGTAGATTTTCTGATCAACAGGGGAGGGTACCGCGAGATAAGCCTGATGTCTTTATCATCAGGTGATTATCGTGATATTGACGGTTTATTGGGTCGCTTGACCCGGCGTTATGCATCGCGTCATGTTTCGTTTCAGCTGCCTTCCTTAAAGGTTAACAGTTTTACACTGCCTCTTCTGGAAAAAATGTCCGAGATACGGAAAAGCGGTTTGACCTTTGCTGTAGAAACTCCGGTCGATGCCTGGCAGCTTTCATTGAACAAGGAAGTATTCCGTGATCATATACTGGCAATACTTGCCGAAGCCAGAAAGCGGGGATGGAGCAAGGCAAAATTTTATTTTATGATCGGCTTGCCGGTAGAAACGGGCACTATGACGGATGCAGAACACATAGTACAGTTTTTGCTGGAAATTCAGGAAGCCTCCCGTATGCAGTGTTCTGTAAACGTCGGAACCTTTATTCCGAAACCGCATACACCGTATCAATGGGCCGCCCAGCTTAGCGAAGAAGAATCACTGTCCCGTCTTGAATATATTCGGACTCAGCTGCCACGCGGCCGCTTCAAGGTTGGTGCTCATAAACCGTTTAATTCTTTTCTGGAAGGCATGATCAGCCGCGGAGATGCAAGGGTAGGGGATCTGATTGAACAAGCCTGGCATAAGGGATGTCGTCTGGATGCCTGGGATGACCACGAGAGACCCGATATCTGGCGCGAGGTTATTGCCGGTGCCTCCTGGCCGGTTGCAGAACAGACCCTGCGTGCCCGTGATCTTGACGAGAATCTGCCCTGGGACGGAGTAAGCCTGGGTGTATCGAAGGCTTTTTTAAAGCGTGAATGGCAGCGTTCTGTGGATCAGATATTAACCCCGCATTGCCGTGAAGAATGTGCACAACCCTGCGGTATCTGCGGAGATATACATCAGGTGAATGCCCTGGAAAACCTGCCAGAAAATGCAACGGTGCCGCAAGAAGAGGTACACAACACCGCACCGGCAGAATCCGGGTCAGTACGTATCGAGGCCACACATCGTGCCGTGATCGTGTTTTCCAAAAATCCCCAGGCTTCTTTTATTCCCCATCTTGGACTAATAGAGATCTGGCACAAGGCTCTGCAACGTTGCGCCCTGCCTGTTATGTTCAGTGAAGGCTTTAACCCGCTGCCTAAATTCGAGCTTTCTCAAAGTATGTCGATCGGTATTCGCAGTGACTATGAACTGGCTTCGTTATTATTCTCACAAGCGGTTGATTCGGATTTGGTTCTCGGGGCCCTGAATGAATCCTTGCCGGAAGGCTTGCGTGTGACGCAGGTGTTCTGTTATGCGCTGACCCGCAAGATACGCCGTGAATCGCTTTCTACCTGGCTGTGGGGCGCACAATACCGCTGGAATTTTTATGCTGCCGGTGATGCTGAAATTCTGTCCGTGGATGATCGCCTTAAAACGTTTTGCGGGACACACCCCGATGTACTCATCGATACGGCTTCACCCTGGCAGATTACGGTACCGTTCAAGGCTGATCGACCGCTGCGTGATCTGGTTTCGGAAATTCTTGGCAAACCGTTTCTTGAGTGTGTTGCGTGTACAAAGATTAAAAGCTTTGCCGACAGGGATGGCAAAAGCGAAGACTTCTTTGCATTTCTTCAAACAGTAGCCGAATCTAATAACGAAAGTTAGCAAGAAGCTGACCAAACATGTATAGTATTCTGCACTAACTGATTGATATTTATATATTAGTAGACAGAACATACATTATGCGCAGTAGCGTATGCGGATATTATTGCTGACTACGGTACATACACCGGGTAAAAACCCGCCTTACCCCGCCAATGCCTTCAAGATTTCCTGCTCAACACCCGGACAGACCGGACTGTCGAGCTTTATAGTTGCGGGTTTTCCTGACAGTACGATGACGCGTTGTGCCAGTGTGGCCGCTTCCATTGGATCATGTGTTGCCATAAGGACTGTTCTTTTTTCTTTAATCTGAAGTTCGGCAACAAGTTTTAAAAGCTGAAGTTTTGTTGTGATATCCTGCGACTGGAAGGGTTCGTCCATCAGCAGAATTCCGGTTCGACTTGCGAATGCACGGGCTATGGATGCACGCTGACGTTCTCCGCCTGAAAGCTCATCCGGCCATGCAGCCAGCCGGTTGCCAAGGCCGACACGTTCAAGATAATCGCGTGTCCTTTGTCTGGCCTCGGTTTTATCGGGAACAGTCTTTTTGAGTGTCAGCATGATGTTTGTTTCGATAGTCATCCAGGGTAAAAGGCGGTGCTCCTGAAAAACGCAGGCTGCGTTTTCCCTTGCAGGATCAAAGGCGATGTGATGCAGGAGTGTTGTCTTGCCGCAGCCTGAAGGACCCATGATGGCTGTAACTGTGCCATCTGTAAACTCGATACTAAAATTCTTGAAGACCTCACGTTCTCCCCATGCTGCAGAAAAAGCAGTAATCTTCATACACGGACCTCTGGCTGGCGGTGTCTGCGAACCCGGGCAAGAATCAGGGCAAAAAGCCATTCAGTTGCAATGCACAACAGTACTGCCAGAATTGTAAGTGAAAAGACCCGTGCTGTTTCCAGATGAATCTTTGCGGTCTGCATTGCAGAACCAAGACCGACCCTGGGTATTGCTAAAATTTCTCCTGCGATAACAACCTTCCAGGTCAGTCCCAGCGACGCTGATGCACCGGCTAAAAGATACGGCAGGGCTGACGGAAGATGCAGGTGAAAAATGATGTCGAATTTGGTCATCCGGTACGATTGAGCCATTTCCAGAAGGCGGGGATCGGTACCCTTCACTCCCTGAATGATAGCTTCGGTGAGAACAGGAAAGGTCATAAGAATTGCGACAAAGACCGGAACCATTCCGGAGCCGAACCATAACAGGGCAAGCAAAATAATTGATACAACCGGTGTAGCTTTGATCACTGCCATCCAGGGCCTGCAGGCGGTATAAAACCAGGGAATAAGCGCTGCAGGTACGCCAATGGCGATGGAAAAAGCCATAGAAAGGCCGAAGGCGGTAACTCCCCGGAGTGCAGTCGCTGATAATTCCCGGTATAACCTTCCGTCTGCTGCAAGACTGATAAAATCCTGCCATACGAGAAAAGGCTCCGGGAGGATAAACCGGGAACCGATTCGCGAGGCTGCAAACTGCCAAAGCACAATCAGCAGAAGTATGGAGATACTGCCGCTGATTGCAGTCAGACGTTTCACTTGAAGTAAAAGCCGTCGTCAGGCAGTTTTCCTCCCGCTGATGCCGGTGCATAGGCAAGGAAGACTGAAAGAAGGGACTCCAGGTCTGCTCTGGCCTGGAAAGCAGGTATAAAAACGAGGTTTGCGGCAGGTATCGATCGGGCAACGATGGGCGCTCGCAGACCCAGTCCGGCTTCTTCAACTGCCTGACCTGCTGCAACAGGCTCAGCATTAACCCATTCAATAGAGGCCTTGTAAGAATCCAGAAAAACGCGAACCAGATCGGGATGTTTTTCTGCGAACTCGCGACGAACAACACAGACTGTCATCGGGTAGGATGCGCCGAGACCGAGAGCTGTCCATTCCTTCTGAAAATCAATAGCCTTGCGTACCGGCTGATTTCCGGTTGTACCGTTCATAACGGCCACTGTTGCAAAGGGTTCAGGGAGAATCGCATAGCCGATACGGCCTGATACGAGGGCTGCCGCAAGCTCCGGGGTTGGAATGGAAAAGTCAAATACTACGGAGTCAGGAGACATACCGGAAGCCTGTAAAAGGGCCCGGGCGGTAAATTCGGGAGTTGCGCCCTGCCCTGCTACCGAGACCGTTTTACCCGACAAAGAAGAAAAATTTGAAACAGCCGGATCGCGGGTAACAAGGCTTATCATGCCGTTACCGACAACAGCCGCCATAACCAGCGAGCGGTCGGTATTCCATATTTTGGCAGCTACGTTCGGCGGAAGGATTCCGATATCAACCTCGCCCTTAACAAGCTTTGGTAACAGTACATCTACAGATCCTGCAATTTCCATTACAAAGCGGGTATCTCCTGAAACAGGAGGATCGCGGAACAGTCCTGCCATTCCGATACCCGAGGGGCCTGCAAGGGCTGAGACAAATACCTCTGCGGGTTTTTGTTCAGGGACTGCAGAATCCTTTTTTCCCGATGTAAATGCCTGTACGCCAACCAGGATAAAAATGATAAAAACGATAATATTTCTCATGTCCATCAGTATACCTTTTCAGCTCCAGAAAGTACAGGGTATCAGGATTTGTGTTTTCGGGAAAGAAAAAAGCCCGGGGTGATACCCCCGGGCGTCAAAATCGTTTAGCAGGATGCTGACAAGCATCGAGTTTGTCAGCATCCTGTTAGCCCTGCCCGGCTTGTCAGCGGCCGCCTGCCGGACCTTTTTGGTCCGGCAGCAACGCAGGCAGTTCAGAAATTAACTTGATCTTATTTTTTTGCAGGTCGTCCACGAGCAGCACCGGCCGGCTTGGCCTTTGCAGCCGGCTTGGCCTTTGCAGCGGGCTTGGCCTTTGCAGCGGGCTTGGCTGCGGTTTTTGCTGCAGGCTTGCGGCCGGCAGTTTTGCCGCCGGCTGCCTTTGCTGCTGCCTTTTTATCCTCGATGGCTGCCTGGGCAGCGGCAAGGCGGGCTACCGGTACGCGGAACGGTGAAGCAGAAACATAGTCCATGCCGGCGCGAACGCAGAACTTGACAGAGGCTGAATCGCCGCCGTGCTCACCGCAGATGCCTACCTTGAGCTTGTCGCGTGCGGTACGACCCTTTTCAATACCGGTGCGGATCAGCATGCCAACACCTTCCTGATCAAGACTCTGGAAGGGATCGATCTTGAATACACCGGTCTTGTTTTCATCAACATAGTCTGGAAGGAAGCGTCCTGCATCGTCACGGCTCATACCCAGGGTCATCTGGGTAAGATCGTTGGTACCGAAGGAGAAGAATTCGGCAACTTCTGCAACCTTGTCGGCAAGAAGTGCTGCACGGGGGGTTTCAATCATGGTACCGACCAGATATTTAACCTTGGTGCCCTTCTTGGCAATCACAGCATCGGCTACAGCGCGGGTGCGGTCGGCCAGAATCTTGAGCTCCTTGGCGTCGATGACCAGCGGGATCATGATTTCAGGCAGAACGGTAACGCCTTTCTTTGCCATGTTGCAGGCGGCGCTGATGATGGCAGTTACCTGCATTTCCAGGATTTCAGGATAGGTAATGGCAAGGCGGCAACCGCGGTGACCGAGCATCGGGTTTGCTTCATGCAGCTTTTCTACACGCTGCTTTACATCGTCAAAGCTGACGCCGACGGCTTTTGCCAGAGCCTTCTGTCCGGCATCATCATGGGGTACGAACTCATGAAGGGGCGGGTCGATCAGGCGGATGGTGACACCCAGCCCGTCCATGGCCTTGAAGATTCCTTCAAAGTCCTTGGTCTGGATCGGCAGCAGCTTGTTCAGAGCCTTTTTGCGCTGCTCGACATCATCAGCGATGATCATCTCGCGGATTGCAAGAATGCGCTCTTCTGAATCGAAGAACATGTGCTCGGTGCGGCACAGACCGATACCTTCAGCACCCAGCTTGCGGGCATGTGCCGAATCGTAGGGAGTGTCGGCATTGGTGCGCACCTTGATGGTGCGCAGCTGGTCTGCCCAGGCCATGATGGAATCATAGGCAGGGGGAAGCTTGGGATCAATGAGCTTCAGGGCTCCGGTGTAAACGTTTCCGGTTCCGCCGTCGAGAGTGATAAAGTCCCCTTCTTTTACAACAATGCTGCCAACGGAGAAGCTGCCCTTTTCATAGCTGATGTTCATTTTTTCGCAGCCTACGATACAGCTCTTTCCCCAACCGCGGGCTACTACAGCTGCATGGCTGGTTTTGCCACCGGTAGCAGTCAGGATACCCTGGGCGGCGTGCATTCCGCCAACGTCCTCGGGACTGGTTTCCTTGCGTACAAGGATAACCTTCTCGCCCTTGGCGGCCCATTCCTCAGCTTTTGCTGCAGAAAAAACAACCTTTCCGGTAGCGGCGCCGGGAACAGCGTCAATACCCTGCACAATGAAGGCAGCCTTGAGGGCTGCTGTCTGGCTCTTGTCAATTGCAGGATAGAACAGTCCTTCGATGTCGCTGGTCTTGATGCGGCTGACGGCTTCTTCCTTGGTGATCAGTTTTTCATTGACCATGTCAACAGCGATCTTGAAAGCGGCTGCCGGGCTGCGCTTGCCGGTGCGGCACTGCAGCATATAGAGCTTTCCTTCTTCGACAGTGAATTCCAGATCCTGCATTTCCTTGTAGTGCTTCTCGAGTGTCTTGCGGACATCGCAGAGCTGCTTGTAGGCCTTGGCATCCTTCTTTTCGAAGTCTGAAAGTTTGATGGGGGTGCGGATACCGGCAACAACGTCTTCACCCTGGGCATCGACAAGGTAGTCACCGTAGAAGGTGTTCTCGCCGGTATTGGGATCGCGGGTAAAGCATACTCCGGTACCGGAGGTTTTGCCCTTGTTTCCGAAAACCATCTGAACGATGTTTACAGCGGTTCCCTTGACACCGACCAGGTTTTCAACCTTGCGGTAGGTGATGGCCTTCTCGGCCATCCAGGAGCCGAATACGGCGCCGATTGAACCCCAGAGCTGCTCGCCGGGATCCTGGGGGAAGGGCTTCTTGATTTCTTTTTTATACAGGTCCTTAAACTTGCCGATCAGAACGTACAGTTCGTCTTCGTTTACATCGGTGTCAGCAACCTTGACCCCGGCAGCAACCTTGAGGCGCTTGCGGGTAAGGGATTCTTTTACTTCATCAAACAGGTGATCAAATTTTTCGCGGCTGATTCCCATCGCGGTAGAGCCGTACATCATGATAAAGCGGCGGTATGCGTCCAGGGCAAATCGGCGGTTGCCGGTCTTGCGGGCAAGGCCTTCAACAGACTTGTCGGTCAAACCCAGGTTAAGGATGGTTTCCATCATGCCGGGCATGGATACAGGAGCGCCGGAGCGTACGGAAACCAGAAGCGGATCTTCAGGATCGCCCAGTTTTTTGCCGGTTACTTTTTCCAGCTTCTTTACGTTTTTTTCAACTTCAGCTGCAAGCTCGGCAGGATATTTTTTGCCGTTCTTGTAGTACAGCGCGCAGACCTCGGTGGTGATGGTGAAACCGGCAGGTACCGGCAGTCCAATCATGGTCATCTCGGCAAGTCCTGCTCCCTTTCCTCCGAGCAGTTCCTTCATGGTGCCGTCGCCTTCAGCCTTTCCGTCTCCGTAAAAATAAACAAGTTTCGTGTTTGCCATAATGCTTTGTCTTCTTCCTCCTGGGTTATAATCCGAACTCGATTCGGACAATTCTATATTGTGTATATCTTCCTGTCAATATATACTATAGAAGCGTGAAAAAACCTATACACCTTCCAGCTATTGTACCGGCCCTGTGCCTTGTTTTTTTCTTCTCCCTTGAGTCTTGCAGCTCTGTGCATTCGGTTCGGACGCGCTCTGTCGCTGAATTTCCGCATGGGTCAGCCGATGGGCATTCAGCGACCACTCTTTCCGATTCCTCCCTTCACCGACAGCTCGAACCGCTGGTGATGACCTTCGCCGGCGACATCATGGCTCATAATGTGAACTTCAACATGCGCGAGTACGACCGAATCTATGACGATCTGCGTGAATGGCTTTTTGAAGATCATCTGACCTTTGGCAATTTTGAAATGCCGGTGGCCGACAGTATTCCGATGGCCAGTTATCCCCGGTTTAA